>NZ_JAFLMX010000015.1:0-20423 GCF_017849675.1 Alteromonas sp. AO-Serp | reverse complement strand
GCAGCAATCGCACTTCCTGCTTACCAAAACTACACAGAGAAAGCTCGCTTTACAGAGGTTGTAAACGCTACAGCGGCAGCTAAATCTGCAGTTGAAGTTTGTGCGCAAACTGAGTCAGGAACAACCGCTACAGAAATTTTAGATGCCTGTGACAGCAACGCAAAAGGTATTGCGGATGTAGTAACCGCTGATACTGGCGTAGTTGGATTAGCGGTTGTAGACGGCGTTATCACGGCGACTAAGCCAACTGATTCTTCTATCACTGGTGCGGGTACTTATGAAATGACTCCAGCTGTAGATGTCGCTACACGACGCGTTACATGGACAACAGTTTGCGACCCTGCAACTCTTTGCTAATCATAGTCAACTTACAAAAAAGGTTCACGTTGTGAGCCTTTTTCTTTATTTATACTAGCGAGGTTCAATCTTGGCACGAGCTCCCGTAACTTTCATTTGGCAAGGGAAAGATCGACATGGTCAATCTCGCAAAGGTGAGATCTCCGCAGCCTCTTTGTCAGAAGCGAAAAATCTACTTCGGCGCCAAGGAATCTCAGCAAACAAAGTTAAAAAGTTAGCTAAACCCCTTTTTGGCGGAAGCCCGAAAATTACTGCTGCAGACATCTCTGTCATATCACGTCAAATCGCCACCATGCTCGCCGCCGGTGTTACCCTTATCCAATCGTTAGAAATGATTTCCCAAGGTCACGCCAATTCTTCAATGCGCAAACTTCTTGGCGAAATAACCGATGAGGTAAAAGCGGGTAATCCATTGTCATCGGCGCTCAGAAAACACCCTCTTTATTTTGACGATTTATATTGCGACTTGGTTTATACCGGTGAGCAGTCGGGCGCACTTGAAACCATTTATGACCGCATTGCGACTTATAAAGAGAAGGCCGAAGCACTAAAATCAAAAATCAAAAAAGCGATGTTTTATCCTATCGCGGTTTTGGTTGTTGCTTTTATTGTTACGACCATCCTTCTTATATTTGTTGTGCCGCAGTTTGAAGAGATTTTCAGCAGCTTTGGCGCAGAACTCCCTGCCTTTACCCAGTTCGTATTGGCTATTTCACGGTTCGTCCAAGACTACGGTATTTTTATCGCCATAGGTATTGGTGGTGCTGGGTTTATGTTTATGCGCACCTATAAGCGAAGCCAGAAGCTACGTGACACGGTAGACCGCAACATTTTAAAAATTCCCGTTATCGGCGAGATACTAAAAAAAGCCAGTATTGCGCGCTTCACCCGAACCCTAGCCACGACCTTCGCAGCAGGTGTGCCGCTTATTGGCGCACTAGAATCCGCCGCCGGTGCATCGGGCAACGCAGTATACCGCGATGCCATTTTATACATGCGTAAAGAAGTGGCAGGCGGTATGCCTATGCACGTTGCAATGCGCGCTACACAAGTATTCCCTGACATGGTGACGCAGATGATTGCCATTGGTGAGGAGTCGGGCGCGGTTGATGAAATGCTCAGCAAAATTGCCACCATATATGAAGCTGAAGTCGATGATATGGTAGACGGTTTAACTAGCCTACTTGAACCTATGATCATGGCCGTACTTGGCGTGGTAATCGGCGGCTTGATTGTGGCTATGTACCTCCCTATATTCCAGATGGGTAACGTGGTATAACGTGGCTCAGCACCAAAAGAACGAAAATCAACAATTATAAGAACCACATACCATGGACGCGATAATTACGCTTAGTCAGCTTTACCCTGCTGTATTCTATTCCCTAGTCTTTTTTGTAAGTTTAATGGTTGGCAGTTTCTTGAATGTGGTGATTTACCGCTTGCCTATTATGATGGAACGCAGCTGGCAGCAAGAGTACCAAAGCTATTTTAGCGAGGGTGAGCCGACACCTAATGATAAAAACTCATCAGCGAAAGAAGAAGTATTCAACCTTGTAAAACCAGACAGCACATGCCCTAGCTGCGGCCACAAGATTCGCGCATGGGAAAATGTTCCTGTTATTAGCTACCTGTTCCTTAGAGGTAAATGCGCTAAATGCAAAGTTGGAATATCAGTTCGATACCCGCTGGTTGAATTGTTTACTGCTTTAGCCTGTACGTTTGCGGCCTATCAATTTGGTGTCACATCGCAAGCACTATGGGCCGTATTGTTTACCTACATACTCGTTGCTCTGCTGTTTATTGACTTAGATAAGATGCTATTACCTGACCAGTTGACACTGCCTCTACTGTGGTTGGGGTTACTGTTGAGCACGCAACACATTTTTGTAGGCACCACCGACGCTATTATTGGCGCAGCGGCGGGTTATTTAAGCTTGTGGTCTGTCTACTGGCTATTTAAGCTTGCCACTGGCAAAGAAGGCATGGGCTATGGTGATTTCAAGCTGCTCGCCGCACTTGGCGCTTATACGGGCTGGCAAGGTTTGCCCATTATTATTTTGCTCTCTTCGTTTGTTGGTGCAATTGCAGGCATACTCATAATGGTGATTCAAAACAAAGGTAAGTCGCTGGCAATTCCTTTTGGTCCCTATCTCGCAGTGGCGGGTTGGCTGACACTGCTTTTTAAAGATGCCATTATTACCACCTACCTTGATTACGTACTTTAGTTAGAAGGTGCCGGCATTATGAATAAGCAGACCCCCTTTGTAGTAGGCCTTACTGGCGGGATAGGTAGCGGTAAATCTGCTGCCACTGATATTTTTGCGTCGTTAGGCATAGACATCGTGGATGCCGATGAGGTCGCAAGGGATGTGGTTGCCGTGGGCTCACAAGGGTTACTTCAAATAGCTGAGCATTTTGGCGAGCATATTTTGCTTGAAGACGGTAGCCTTGATCGCGCCGCACTTCGAGAGAAGGTTTTTGCTAACCCAGATGAAAAAACCTGGCTGAACGGCCTTCTCCACCCGCTTATTCGTTCTCGCATGCAACAGCTAATCATGGAATCGACTTCCCCCTATTGCATCTTGTCTGTTCCACTATTGGTTGAAAACAAGCTTACTGAAATGTGTAACCACGTAGTAGTGGTTGACTGCCCTGAAGTGCTTCAGCTTGAACGCGCCTTAAAGCGAGATGGTAGCTCTGAAGCAACGATAAAAAGTATTATGGCGTCACAAGCTAGCCGTAAAGAACGGCTGAGCGCTGCAGACCATGTATTAGACAATAGCACCAGCCTAAACGCCCTCTCTTCGCAAGTTTCGGCCTTGCATGAACACTTACTTTCGCTATCTAAAGCGTGAAGTTGAAAGACGAAGTTAACGCAAAAACACATCCCTAATAACTAAATTCACCACCTAAAAGCAGGGCGTTACAGCCTTACGGATTGATTTTTGAAACTTTTTTGACCAATTAACGTCAAAGTAAAGATTTGGCGAACAAGTATACTTGGCTTAAACGCTTTGATGCTTTAGGCTTGTTGCCTTTCACTGTTCAGCTAAATTTTTAGCGACATTTCTCTAAGTCTATGTGTTTTAAGGGGTTCCATGGGTCACGCTGTTTTCGAATTTCCACTAAAGGAAAAAGTACGTAACTATTTACGTGTTGAGCAGCTGCTTGGGCAACTTAAAATTATGGCTAAATCAGAACATACTCATCTGCAGCTGGTGTTCTTTGAACAGCTTTTCGAATTACTTGATCTCATTGAAAGACTGGATCTTCGCTCCGATCTTACCAAAGACCTCGAAGCCCATGAAAAGAACTTGGTTTATTGGTCTAAGCACCCGAAAATTGACAGCACCGCCTTAGAACAAGCGCTAAAAACCGTGCTTACCCTAAAACAAAAGCTAAAAACAGACCGCCGTTTTGGTAGTGCTTTGAAAGAAGATAAACTGCTAAGCGCAATCAGGCAGCGCTTTGCCATTCCAGGTGGCGCGTGTAGCTTCGATTTGCCCAATCTTCATTTTTGGTTACAACAACCCCTTGAACAACGCCTCGCTGAAATAGCGCAATGGCTTGAAACGTTAGCCTTACTCGATGATGCTATTGCTGTTAGCCTGTCGTTCATTCGCGAACGAGGTCAATTTGTCAATGTGGTTGCTGACAACGGTTTTTACCAAGGCGCTGCAGAAGATAAAAACGAGTTAATTCGCGTTAAATGTAGCGTTGATGAAGGGTATTACCCTACGCTTAGCGGCAATAAATACCGTTACGCACTCCGCTTCATGCTATTTTCTCCTCAAGAGGGCCAATCTGGCGCAGTGGAAAGCAGTATTCAGTTTCGTTTAGCTGCCTGTTAAACTTAAGACCTGTTGATGTTTGATGTACCGCAATGATCAGCAGGCCAGAGTCTTTAATTTATTGTTTCCCGTCTGCGGTAGTATAAGCAAATCGCAAACTTCGCCGTTTAGACGTATTTCACTGGAGTAAATAATGGAAGTGAAATGTCCTATTTGTGCCAAGCAGGTTGTTTGGGCACCAACAAGCGAATATCGCCCTTTTTGCAGTAAAAAATGCCAACTTATCGATTTAGGTGAATGGGCCGCTGAAGACAGAAAAATAGCCGGCAAGCCTGCAGAAGACGCAACGCCCAAGCATATCGATGTTGAAGAGATAGAGGCGATGCTAGCACAGCAATCAGATGACTTCTTTAAGCACTAATACGCGCTGTCTTTCCCCACAATTTGGCAAACACCAGTATTTAGGTAAATTCCACTAAGACGTATTCTCGTACAAAGCGCAGTGGTGTAGTATCGGTTTACTTGGTCTCCAAGTCGTGGGTAGATGCGCAGACAGCAAACGTATTAATTCATCACAATATTACTCAATAGATCGCTGCGCAGCCTTCCTCATCCTCAACCTATACTAAAAGGAACATGAATGTTTAATTCTATCGCGCTTGTTGGTGGTACTCATGGAAATGAAACCAGTGGTATTCAGCTTATTCGAAACTGGCAACAGTTTGGGCTACCTTCGCGATTTAATGAGCTAAATGTTTCGTTAAGCATCGCCAATGAAGCGGCCATTGCGGCAAACGTTCGTTTCGTAGACGAAGACTTAAACCGTCAGTTTACCTTTGAACGTTTATCGAATAACAATTCTGCGAAAGAAGCTGAGCTTGCTAAGGCTCTTAACCAACAGTTAGGGCCTAAGGGTGATTCGAACACAGATTTTGTGATTGATATTCACAACACCACCAGCGAAATGGGTGCTACGCTTATCATTTTGGAAGCGGATGAATTTCATATTCAGCTGGCGCGATACGTAAAGCAACAAATGCCAGAAGCCAACATTTTGGTAGAAGACGAAAAGCCCTACCTTGAACATGGTTACCTGTGCACCACTGGTAAGAAAGGTGTAATGATAGAAGTGGGTGGGCAGCCACAGGGCGTGTTAAGAGAAGATGTTTACCTTCTAACACAAACCATGGCTGAAGCAATATTGGATTTTTGTGCCGCGTATAATAAAGGGCAAATTAATACTGACGCTTTGCCTGCCTGTGAAGCTTTTCGTTTAGGCGATAATGTGTCTTTTCCGTTAGATGCTAATGGAAAACGTACCGCCATGATCCATCATTCACTGCAAGATAACGATTTCAAACCTCTCATACCTGGGGCACCTGTATTTCGGACGTTTGACGGCAAAGATATCGTGTGGGAAAACGAAACTGAAACCTACCCGCACTTTATTAATGAAGCCGCTTATTTCAAACTGGATGTGGCATTTGCCACCGCTGAACGAATAACGCTTTAAGCGTAAGTTATCTTGTTATTTGACTTACCAGCAAAAGAATAACAAAAGCACAGTCAGAAAGGCTATTGGGCCCTGATGGGCCCTCAGCTAAAAGAGTTCTATTTTTGGCTCTCGCGCCTCTTCAAACTCATTTTTCTCTTCTGGTGAAGATTCATTGATGTCAAAATGGATTTTACGCTGATCTTCCATAACGTATTTTTCAAACATTTCTTTCGTGCTTAAATTAAAAGACTCGTCAAAATGTTCGCGATTATTGATGTAAGACGAGAATTGTCCGAACAAGCTAACAATGGCATCTTGCTCTAACTTCACGTGTTCGGTGCGCTGGCGAATAATATCTTGGAATTGAATCTTGGCTATTGCACCACTCACTTTAGACGCCACTTCCGTCGCGCTTTGTGAAAAACATGCCAGCATTTTGGGATTAAGTTCTTCTAACACCCGATAGTGGCTCGTAATGTTTTCTAACGATTCAGAAAACCCCGTTAATAGTTCACGCGTGTCGTTAGCACGCGTTGAATTAAGCATTTTCTCTCCCTGATGATGCGCGGCATCAAGAGCGGACTTTATACCTGATTCTATTTTTTCAGCCGCTTCTGAAGACTGGGAAGACAATATACGTACTTGCTCTGCCACTACCGCAAAGCCCCTTCCGTATTCTCCGGCTCTAGCTGCTTCGATAGCCGCATTTAGCGCTAATAAGTTGGTTTGTGAAGCAATATTTTTAACCAGTTCGGTGAGTTCTTTGAGGTTCTCAACTTCACGCATTACCCCTTGAATCGCTTCTGTATCTGCGATTTGCTGTTCCCGCTGGGTGCTTATCATGGCTTTAATACTCGATAAGCGCTTTGCAGCTAGCTCAAACTCATCGGCGCTTTTTTCTTTGCAGCTAAGCGCGTTCTTTTGCCCTAACTCAACGTTATCTATACTGTCTTGAATGCTACTTTCAATTTCGTACAGCGCCTTCATCAATTCCATCGATGCATCTTCTGTGATGGCGCTTATGCCGTCCATTTGGCCTTTGAGGATGGCTACATATTCACTGACTTGAGCATGTGTTTCGTTGAGTTGATCAGAGGTTTCTTGTAAGTAACTCTCCTGTTTATTAAGACTGGCTTTGAATACGCTTGTTTGCCTATGCGAATACCATGTAATAAAACTCAAGAAACCCAGTATTGTGGCAACGGTACCTGCTTGCCCATTTAATAGCTGTGGCGATATATTCAACGAAATTGCCATGCTCAATATAGACACACCAACCAAACCGCTCCAAAGTAAAAGTGAGTCCTGAACTTTGTTCGTCTTATCCTTAAGCACTTTAAACTTCTCAGCGAGTACCAACTCATAATACTGCTTTGTTTTTTCAAGTACTTTCATAATCTAACCTTATGCAGTTGGCACCAACTGCTTTACTACACCTAATAACTGCTCTGGCTCAACAGGCTTAACAAGCCAACCTGTCGCGCCCGCCGCTTTCGCTTCTTCGCGACGACTCTGTTGAGATTCAGTGGTTAACATCAACATAGGGGTGAACCTGAACTTAGACTGCTGTTTCAACGTTTTAATAAGCTCTATGCCGTTCATACCTGGCATGTTTAAGTCTGTGATAATTAGTTTAGGACTGATTGATTCAAGGGCTGTCATAGCCGCTTCCGCACTCTCTGATTTTGTGACCGTATAGCCCGCTCGTTTTAATAACATTTCCATGCTCATTAACATGGTGGCCGAGTCATCTACTAAGTGTATTGCGCTCATTGCATTACCTCTCGTGTTAGCCAATTAATTGTTTACATAATTCAGTATAGTCATGTGCGCCACGACTGTTAGGAGCATAGGCAAATACAGGCTTATTCTCTGCAAATGCCTCGGCGAGTTTGATGCTCTTTCTAATGGGATTAAGCACTTTGCTTCGTCCATAGCGCCCGTACCAGTTACTTAACTCCTGTCTGTGCAGCTTTAGATTTTGTTCTACCATGACAGGTAAAATAGTGAGTTTGGTTGCTCTAAACTTTCGCTCTGCCATTGCATTTCTGCAGGCATTGAGCAGTTTCTGAACACCGTCACTTGCCAGTGGAAGGGGTGTTGCTGGAATAATAATGTCGGTCGCTGCCGATAGCGCAGCCATAAGCTGCGGGCTCAATGTTGGCGGTGTATCAATAAGAACAATATCGAAATGTTTCGTTACCGCTTCCGAGTCGCACCAGTTACGCAATACATCTAGCGTGATTTCTTCATTTGTATTCGCATTACAAGTATCAACATCGGTGGCATATATGTTGTCAGCGCACTTCACAATAGAGGTAAAGAAGGTGTTGAGAGGCAGTTCAGTTATATCGCTTTGTTGAACGCATCCTAGTGCTTTTAAGCCATGCATAACATGGCCTTGATTATCAAGATCCAACACAATGACCCGTTTATTCGCTTGTGCGAAGCCATAAGCAAGATTTACCACCGTGGTGGTTTTCGCCGTACCGCCTTTGCGATTAGCTACCGTGATCACTCTCATTCGAACCACACTTTACTCTGCTTGTTTTGCATCATTTCAGTCAGCCAATATAGTGCATCGGCTTCAGGCCACACGCTCACTTTTGGCTTCGTAGCTAGCAATACCTGATACACAGCAGTATGTGCGCTACCTAAGGCTTTTAAATTAACTTGTCGGGCAGTCTCTTCATTCAACCAAGCAAAGAGCGCTTCAGCTTCTTCTATTTCACAGTGCCCGGTCATGACCGCGACTTTCTTTTTGTAAGCTATAGGCATTTTGCTAATACCTCTTGAACGTTGATAATCAATAACACACGCCCGTCGCCAAGCAGCGCCGTTCCCGAGAAGTGAGCGTATCCGGCCAACACGCCTTCAAGCGGTTTTTGAATAACGTCAATCCCTTCGTGAAATTTATCAATGATTAATCCAAACTCTCCCTGAGGCGTTGATACCACAAGAATTGAATGCTCTTCCCTTTCTTCGGCTGCTTCGAAACCTAACGCTTCACGCAAGTCACAAAGAGGTATGAGCTTTTCGCGGATAACCAGTACGTGTTCGTTGCGAATACGCTGGATATCGGCAGTAGGCACTTTGACAGTCTCAACAACGGCATCCATTCCAACGCCAAACATTTGATCATTCACTTCGAACATCATTACTCGGTTCACTGACATAGTTTGGGGCAGCAATAGTTTGAAAGTACTTCCTACTCCCACTTCGCTTTGCATTTCGATTGTGCCGCCGGCCTGACTAACCATCGTTTTTACCGCATCCATTCCAACGCCGCGCCCAGATAAATCTGACACTTGCTCAGACGTTGAAAAACCAGCGGCAAAGATTAGCTGTAGCGCTTCATTATCATCCAAATTTTCAAGCTGCGTTTCGCTGATAACCCCTTTTTGAAATGCCAAAAGCTTTATTTTTTGAGGGTCAATGCCTTTACCATCATCGCGAATCTCTATGATTACGCTATCATCAAGCGGCGTTGCGATGAGGTCGATGCGACCTACTTCAGGTTTTCCTGCTGCAAGTCGCTCTGCAGGAGACTCTATGCCGTGATCTATGCTATTTCTTAGCAAGTGAATAAGCGGTTCAGATAAGGACTCAATTAAATTTTTGTCAAACTCGGTATCTTCCCCCTGCATACACAACTCGATTTTTTTATCGAGCTTTCTGGCTAAATCCCGCACTAAACGAGGGTAGCGTTGAAATACGTGGGAAACAGGGACCATACGAATCTGAAGCACTGCACTTTGGAGCGATTCTGTTAATCGGTTAACAATGGAAAAATGGGCTTTGATTTGCTTACTGAGCTTTCTACTGCCTCCCTCTTCTTCTGCCTGCTTTGCAAGATAAGGCAGAGAATTTTTGGCAACGGTTAGCTCGCCAACAATGTCCATTAAGTAATCTATTTTTGACTGGTCGACCTTGAGCATTTTCACCGCTTGGCGTTCAGCTTTTACAGGAGCAGCTGTGTCTTCTGTCGTTTCTAGTGCGTTAGCTGGCTGTGTATTAGCTGACTGTGTAGCCTCAGCTGTCGCGTTATTCGACGTTTGTTGCGCTTGCTCGTCATTTGCTTGCGCTTGAATTGTTTCCTCATCTAACGCGTTACTAATGGCAACCGCCAGCGCGTCCTCATTTTCAAACTCAGCGCCCAGAATATTACCCACCAGCCCTGCGATAGAAGGAAACATGAACTCAGATTTATAGTTATCCGAATTTAGTAGCGTGAGCTGTTGTGTTAGCATCGCTCGTTCATGCAACGCTAAGGTTTTTGGCTTAGAGGCATCGCTCTTCGAGTCGCCTGATTCGCTTGCCGAACTATTACTGACTTCAGGAGACGCATTCGTACTGGTGTCTTTACCTGAGCATCCATCCTCTCGAATCTCGTTATTAAGAAAACTCAAATCGTCGATTGAAGATAGCAGGCTCAGCACAGCCCTATTAGCGCTATCATCTTCGCTGTCGTCAAAGTTCAGTGAGGCAAGCAGTAGTCCAGCGCTAGCATGCACTTGCTCTATATCTGTGTCATTCAGGGCACTGTTTAAGGTTTCGTCGTCGATAGTCTCGACGCACTTTTGAATTTTACCGGTGCATGCAGCTTTTAAGGCTTGAGTGGAAAAACTAACGCAAGAGTACTGCCCCTCGTAATACGCCATATGCTGTTTAATTTCATCTTCGCCGGCAACGCCAAGCGCTTTGATTGAAGTGAAACAGTTATAGATATCTGCATCTTCGCCTAATTCGGGCATTTCAATATTAAACGCCTTTATTCCAGGTAAGGCTACGGTGACATTTATTGGGTCTTCTCCGCGAAAGAAGCAGCCTTCGTCGGGCGTGTACTGAATGAAATAGCAGTCTGGGCCAGTCGCTTTACAAAGTAGGTCTAAGTCAGCGTTTCTACCAAAATTGACGATCAGTGCTATGTGCTCTTCGCTTAGCGTTTGCGGGTCTGCTATTGGGCTTTCGTTGTTAACGATGGCGCTGCTTTCATCGACTTCACTCGATGCTGTCGGGTCGATAAAGTGTCTTAATTGAGCACTAAGCTGTGTCGATATTGGTTTCCATTGCTCTACATTCTGAGAACCTACTTCGAGCTCGTCAAACCATATTGAAATTTGGTCTAAGGCTTCAAGCAACAAATCGCCTATATCATCGCTGTAGGTAACCTCGTTAGACCTTACACTATCAAGCAAATCCTCTGCTGCGTGAGCCAAGCGAGTCAAAGGTTTAATATCAAATAAATCAGAAGAACCTTTAATGGTGTGCAGGTCGCGAAAAATTTTGTCTACACGCTCAGAAGCTGGGCCCGACGATTGAATTTCTAAAAGCTCTTGGCTCGCCGACTCTAAATTCTCGCGGGACTCGCCAATAAACACATCAAGTAATTCACTCATTGGCTTACCCCCCAATCACTGCACTTACTACTGACTTCAACGTGTCTGCATCCACAGGCTTCGTCATGTAATAGTTTGCCCCACATTGATAGGCTCGTTCGGCATCTTGATTAGCCGACTCGGTGCTTATCATGATAATGGGGACCGCACGTAGTGCCTCATTGAGCCGTATTTCCTTACATAGCCTATAACCGTCCATCTTTGGCATGTTCACATCAACAAGAAACAAGTCCACATTTGTACCTATAGCTTTCTCAAGCGCTTCTACACCATTCTCCGCCTCTTCGATAATTCTGTCTGGCGAAGTCACCAGCATTTTGTGGAACATTCTTACCGTAGAGGCATCATCAACAATCATTACTGTTTTCATGTTATGCCCCTCCTGTAAGTGGCTTCTGGTAAGCAATCACATCACCGAATTTGCGTACTTTAAACATAGACGAAATACGGCTCATAGATTCGCTGTGCCCTAAAAAAATGTATCCACCTGGTTTCATCGCATCAAAGAGTACCTGCGCCGCCTTCTTACGCGATTCATCATCAAAATAAATGAGCAAGTTTCGGCAAAAAATGAGGTCAAAATGCCTAAACTGCTTCATATTATTTGCGGATAAAATATTCGCGAGCGTAAAGGATACGGACTCACGTATGTCATCACTAAGCTGGAATTGCCCATTGATTTCTTTGAAATACTTCTTCACCAGCGGGAGCGGTATGTTCTGAACAGAGCGCTTGGAATAAAGCCCTTTTTTTGCTGATGCCAGCACGTTGCTGTCAATATCAGAAGAGATGAGCTCTACATCTCTGTGCGCCAACCCTTTCCAATATTCGATAAGATATATCGCTATTGAGTAAGGCTCTTCGCCCGTACTCGAGGGTACTGACCAAATGCGCAAATCTTCTCCGGCAGGACGATAACCGTCTAACTCATCCATTATTTCTCTTGTCATCGCTTCAAATTGATATTCTTCGCGAAAGAAATACGTTTCATTGACAGTCATTGAATTCACGAGGTTTTGAAATTCTTCACCTGACGCTTGGAATCGCATGTAAGTGAAGTAACCTTTAAAGCTCGTATGACCTGTAGCCTTCATGCGTTCATGGAGACGTTTGTCTACAAAATAGCGCTTCGAGTCTTCGAAGTGGATCCCGGTTTTTCGGTAAAACATAGAGCGAAACCGTTCGAAATCGGCAGCACCTATTTTGTCTAGTGCTACACTATTCATCGGCGTTTCTCACTTGATTACGAATTAGCGAAATAACAAACTGAATGTAGTTATGATTCGGAAATCGGCTTTCAACAGTTTGCAAAATATCCAAAGTAGACACATCAGCAATTTCAGCCAGTTTGTCCAGTGCAGTACCCACAACGTTTTCATTGTCGTCATTTAGAGCGAATTGGTGCAGCCAGTTCACAGCATCTATGTGAGCAACCGCACCTATAATGTCTACGCAGAAAATACGGGTGTCAGGGTCCTCGTCGTGCATGAGTAAATTGACATTCGCAGCAAAAATATCAGGGTTTTGCTGCATAAGCTCAATAGCCCCATTTCGCAATTGCACGTGTTCGCTTTTAAGCATGGTAATAACCTGCGAGGCATGACTTTGAGTCATATCATGCTCGAGCGCACTAAATAAAGCCTCGATCACTGTGGGGTCATCTTCTTGTGGCAATCGATATATAAAGGCGTCGTGCGCATCTTTTTGGCCACTCAAATCTCTTACTGCCCACCGGCGCACATCACTGTCGCTCGAGTTTAGGTCGCTAATGAGTTGCTCTTTCGTTCGAGGGTGTTCGCGCTTTTCCTCAAAGTCATCGGAAACATCGGCAATAGGTTCTACTTTCTTCTTGAGACCCATAATTACTTCTCCTCTTAACGACAAAGCGCGTTCAATTTAGATGCGACTTTGGGACTATCTAGTACGAAGCTGGCGCAACCCGCTTCAATAAGCTCTTTTGGCATACCGAAGACAACTGAGGTCGCCTCACTCTCTGCGATCGTTGTCGCACCTTCTTTAAACGCTTTGCTCATAGCGGCAACACCATCACACCCCATTCCGGTCAGCTGTACGCACAGCATAGAAAGTGGCTTGTAGCAGTTAAGTGCGCTGTCTACCATACGATCCACACTTGGATGCCACAGAAAACTTGGGCTTGATGGCACAGGGCGCGCTGAGACTTCACCGCCGATTTTTGAGAAGGCAAGATCAGCATCCCCTTTTGCAAGATAAACGTTGCCAGCCTTTATGGGCATCTTCGCATTCACCTCAACCACGTTGAGCGGACTGATTCCGTCCAAGCGCTTAGCCAGCGCACTGGTGAAAGAGGCTGGCATGTGCTGTGAAATAACGATAGGAATCGGAAATGCGGGGCTTAAGTTAGCTACCAGGTGTTCAAGCTTTTTGGGACCACCAGTGGAAACGCCTACCAGAACGACTTCAAAGGGTACGCTCGTTTTGTGGCGAACAACTTTCTGTGTCACGACTGGGGGCGGTTTAATTGTAGGACGCTGTGGTTTGCCAGTTTTGGCTAGGGCGTGAATTTTGTTTATTAAAGGCGCCTCTAAATCTGAAATATCCCGCGAAACAGTGCCCCCTGTTTTTAACACAAAGTCACTTGCGCCAAGCGCGAGTGCCTCTAGGGTAATGGTGGCTCCCTTTTGCGTAAGCGAAGACACCATGATAATAGGACAAGGATAAAGTTTCTTGAGCATCGCCAGACACGTCATGCCATCCATTACCGGCATATTAATGTCCAGTGTTATACAGTCTGGCTCGAACTCTACAGCTTTAGTTAGCGCTTCTTCGCCGTTACGTGCTACTTGAACAATAAAGCCCTCTTTCTCGAAGAGTTGCGTGAACAGCTTTCGCATTAACGCGGAATCGTCGACGATAAGTACTTTTACTGTCATAAATAACCTCGAATATTAGCTAGCATTGCTCTTGAGCTTTAGATACCGCATTGTCATCGAGCAAGACTTTGGGCTCGATAATTTGAATAATGCGTTTTTCATCATTCAGCTTAATCAGGCGGTTTAAGAACTCAGATTGCATCTCAGAAAGAGAAGGCGCTTCTTCAATAGTCTGTCTAACGACGGTCTTCACTTCGGCAACACCATCAACGATGAACCCGGTACGCTGTTTATCTTTAGTAAGAACAACGATGCGCTGACGCTCTGACGTTTCGCTGCACGGCATACCTAAGCGGCTGCGCAAGTCGATAACTGGCAACACCGTACCGCGAAGGTTAACAATGCCTTTCAGGTAATCTGGCGTACTCGGCACACTTTCAAGCTTTTCAGGTACTCGAGTAATCTCTTGCGTATCGTCAATGCTTACACCGTATTCTTGCCCATTAATCCAAAAGATGACGTATTGCTCGCAGTCATCTTCATCAATTGCTAAATCGTTGCCATCATTCATTTGAGACTCCTGCTGAATATCGGCATCAAGACTGGTTAAAGCGCTCATCAGCGCACGGCTGTAGATGTTAGAAAGGTTGATAATAGACACCAGACGTTTGCCGCCATCGCTGCGGTAGACCGCTTCAAGCAGCCCCGATTCCGCGCCGTCATTACATACCGAAGGAACAGATTCCAGTTCAGCTTCAGAAATAGACACCACATTACTGACTTTGGCTACCACAAAGCCAACGCTACCAAACTCACTGTTTTGCGTTACTACAATGCGCGATGCTTCGTTAATTTCAGTGCGCATCATGCCAATGGAGTTCGACAAGTCGACAATGGGAATGATGCGGCCGCGCAGATTGACCAGCCCCAAAACAGAAGGTGCACTGTCCGGAAGTTGCGATATCTCAGCGGGAACACGCACAATTTCTTCTACATCTTGAAGGTGAAATGCGAACTCTTGTTCCTCTAGCGAGAAGCACACTAACTGCTGTAAATTCTCGTCCTCTTGAGAGTCTTCAGGCGCATCGTTATCAATATGCTGCATTCCCGATAGCTGCATAGTATTGCCATCTTGCTTGATGACTGCCTGTGCTTTTGCAAGCGCAGAAACATCAAGGATTTGCTCTACAGGCTGGTCGCTTTGTTTAATGATGCCCTGCATATAGTCGTAGGCGATAGAATCCGTCATTGAAGTTTTATCGATAACAGCATCGCTGCTAGCACTGTAGACGCGCAGTACTCTGTCTACCAGAAATCCTACGCTACCGAGCTCAGACTCCACTACAACTACGCGGGTTACGTCACTCTCTTGTGACTTCGCTCCAAGTAAGATTGTGCTTAAGTCATACACGGGCAATACGTTCCCACGTAAGTTTGCTAAGCCAATCATTTGTGCGGGACCAAGGGGGACAGACACCATAGTCGGTACGCGAATGATTTCGCCCACCGCAAGCATAGGAAAAGTGAAACGCTCCTCGTTGACCATGAAGGACACGAACTGTTGTTCACCACCTGACATTGGCTCAGTTTCGTTTGCGGTCTCGTTATTCGTATTTTCGTTACTCATGAGGCAAGCTCCTCTATTAGACACAAGCGCTATCAATTAGCCGTTTTGCATTTCGTCAGCCACTGAAGCAATTTCTTCAATGGACTTGGCCAACACTTCCATGCCTTTGCTTTGCTGGTCTGCTGCGTTAAGTGCCTGCTGACAGTTACTGCTCGCTTGCTCATTTGCCGTCGCAATTTGCTCTAGTCCCCGCTGGGCCTGTGTAACACCCGCGGCAATTTCTTCACCCCGCTCTTTCATTGCCTGGTTATATTGCACAACTTCGTTGATGTCAGTCGCAATTTGCTCGACATCTTGCGTAGTTTGCTTCGCTTTCATGACCTCTCTAGATGCACTTTCAGCAACATTAGTTAAGTCTGTTTTTACGCTCATTGTCTGGTCTTGAATGGCTTTGATGAGGTCTTTTATCTGCTCTACATTTTCAGCAGCTTCATCTGCTAGGCTTTGAATATCTGCAGACACGACCGCAAAACCTTTGCCATACTCACCTGCTCGCGCCGCTTCTACTGCGCCGTTTACTGCCAACATGCTGGTTTTCACTGATACCGTGGTAATAGTGTCGATAACCTTGTCTATTTGGCGCGTCATAACTTCCATCTCACTGATAGCACTCACATTTTCTTTGCTAGTTTCAAGCGCCAGATTTATGCCGCTAACCATTCCCTCAATCAGCGCACGGTTTTCTTTAAGTAATCCAGTGATAGCATTGCCCTTCTCTAACGCTACATCACACTGCGCTGAGGCTTTATCAACACCTTCTCTTAACAGGTCGATATTTCCCACGGCTTGGTCGACAGAGCTTGCTGCCTGCTGCGAACCGTTATTCACTTGAGTCAACGCCGTCATTATTTCACTTGATGAGCGATTGATTTCTTCGAGGGTTGCTGACAGCTCTTCAGCTGACGATGCCACCTCTTCTGCGCTCTTGTTAATGTCTGTGCTGTTTTTAAGCTCTTCGGTGATTATTTCTAGTGACTGTGCAGCCTGTTCAGCTTGAGACAAAGCAACACTCTGCTCAGAGACATTAGATGACACTTCCTGGGCAGCGGTTGACTGCTCGTCGGCCGCGCACGAGATTGCTTCTGAACCAGTTTGTATTTCTTTGGCTGCGGCATCCATCCCCTTGACCTGTGCCTGTAGTTCACCCGCACCGTCTGCGATACTTTGCATATCTGATTTAATCGTAATGAGTTGCTCTGTAACCGCTTCGCCTTTCGTTACTTCTTCAAGCGCTGCTTCTGAGGAGGATTTAACGGCGTCAGAGACTCGATTTGATTGCTCTTGAATACGCTCTATCTGCTTAGCTATATCAGCAGCACTCTTGTCTGAGACTTCTGCGAGCGCGCGAACCGTATCGGCAACTACAGCAAATCCCTTCCCGTGCTTACCTGCGCGTCCCGCTTCAATAGCAGCGTTAAGCGCTAGCAAGTTCGTCTGATCGGCAATGCGGGTCACTTGTTTGACAGCTTCGCCGATGTTTGATGCTTGTTGCTCTAACTCGCTCATCATGACCACTGAGCGTGATTGATGCTCAGACGCAGTTTTAACGCTGGTCATCATGGTGCTTAAATCGCCAACCACACGCTCAAGGTACGTTTGAAGCTCGTTGGTTTTGTCCATTGTCGAGCCTGCCAATTCAAGCTGTGCAACAAGGCCACCTGAAATCTGAGTGATAGCCGCTAAGCTTTCTTGGCTTGCACTGCTCGATTCCTCGGCGCCTGCTGCAATTTCGTTAACTGCAGTGGATAACTGATCGGTTGCGCTTGAGGCCTGATTTATACCACTTGCTAATTCAGTCGTGGCGGAAGCAACGCGCTCTGCGGCTTGCTGCTGCCTCGCGAGTGTTCTTGCTTTGCGGCGCTCCTCTTCCGCTTCTTTACGCATCTTTGCATCAACTCGCACTGCTGGAGCGACTGTTTGTTCGGTAGATTTTTTGAGCGCCATAAGTAACCTCGATATGTGAATGGCTGTAAAAACACTATTCAAATATCGTTGAGAACCGGGCGCATTAATGTATTAAACGAAATACGTTTGTATGGAGAGGGGTACGTTGTTTCCGTAGAAACATAATTCAACGGCAAAATGGCGCAAATGTCATAAATGACACTTTTTTACATATCAATATAAAATCAAAAACTTATATACGTGTGTTCTAGAAAGATGATGCTAGCGACTTTGTCAAAGTACAATAGTCTAATGCGCTTCTGAGGATTGAGATTAATTTTCAAAAAAATTACCGAGGAATTAGCAACTTATACTTAGGTATAAGAAAAAAGCGGCTGAACGCCGCTTCACTTTGTACGGTGGATAACGCAGAACTATTGTAAAGCGTTAATTATGGGAACGTTTGCTTCAGGAAAGTCAGAGGCTTTTAGTGACGTTACCTTGACCCACCGCGACTGTTGGCCTTCTTTGCCGTGCGGCTCGCCGGTAAAATCACACACGCGATGAACATCTAGTTTAACTTGCTTGTCGCCGTAATCATGGGTGATCACAATCACAGGCTCGCTGCGGTTCACAATAATCCCAACTTCTTCAGCAAGCTCTCGCTTCAGCGCCTGTAGAACGGTCTCACCGTCTTCTACTTTGCCGCCGGGAAATTCCCATTTTCCGCCCTGATGAACATTGTCAGGGCGAAGAGTAATGAATATTTCATCGCCGCGGGCGATAACGCCCACAGCAACATGCACTACTTTCATTACTTAAGCTTGCCGTGACACTGCTTATACTTTTTACCAGAGCCACAAGGACATGGGTCATTACGGCCCACTTTCGCACCTTCGCGAACTTGCGTACGTACTTTGTCACTTGCCTCTTCTGGCGTTGCGTTCGCTTCTTCGTGCTCGAAGTTCTTTGGCACATCGTCAGCTTGACGACGTTGTTCTTCTACTTTTTGCACGTCTTCTTCA
This sequence comes from Alteromonas sp. AO-Serp, assembly GCF_017849675.1. Classification (NCBI taxonomy): domain Bacteria; kingdom Pseudomonadati; phylum Pseudomonadota; class Gammaproteobacteria; order Alteromonadales; family Alteromonadaceae; genus Alteromonas; species Alteromonas sp. AO-Serp. The sequence continues at coordinate 1,993 of NZ_JAFLMX010000015.1, read as the reverse complement.
GCTTGTACTTTTACACGCGCAAGAATAGTGATCACTTCAGCTTTAAGCGCTTCTAACATTTGTGAGAACAAAGCAAACGACTCACGCTTGTATTCTTGTTTAGGATTTTTCTGCGCATAGCCGCGTAAATGAATACCTTGGCGCAGGTGATCCATTGCCGCCAAATGCTCTTTCCAATGGCTGTCTAGGTTTTGAAGCATTACCGCTTTTTCAAACTGGCGCAGTACCTGCTCGCCCACTACCGCTTCTTTCTGCTTATAAGCATCAACGACTTCGCCAAGAATGCGCTCGCGAAGCTTCTCTTCGTAAAGTTTGTCGTCATTTTCAAGCCAGGTCTTGATTGGCAAGTCTACGGCGAAATCGGCACGCATGCGCTCTTCAAGTCCGCTTACATCCCACATTTCTTCTAGAGACTGTGGCGGAATGTACTCATCGACAACACTTGAAATAACGTCTTCACGAATAGCCGCGATAGTCTCGCTAATATCGCCTTCATCAAGAAGCTCATTGCGCTGCTCGTAGATGACTTTACGCTGGTCGTTGGCCACATCATCGTATTCAAGCAACTGCTTACGAATGTCGAAGTTACGACCTTCTACTTTGCGCTGTGCATTCTCGATGGCGCGAGTTACCCACGGATGCTCAATGGCTTCACCACGCTCCATACCTAAACGCTTCATCATGTTGCCCATTTTTTCAGAGGCAAAGATACGCATAAGTGCGTCGTCTAATGATAGGTAGAAACGGCTTGAACCCGGGTCACCTTGACGACCCGAACGACCGCGAAGCTGGTTATCAATACGGCGAGACTCGTGACGCTCCGTACCAATAATGTGTAAACCACCTGAGGCAAGCACAGCGTCATGGCTTTCTTTCCATTCGGCTTTGATCTTCTCAATCTGCGCTTCAGTTGGATTTTCAATCTTTTCTACTTCTGCCTGCCAGTTACCACCTAACACGATATCGGTACCACGACCTGCCATGTTAGTCGCAATCGTAACCGCGCCTGGCTTACCAGCCTGAGCGACGATATCTGCTTCGTGTTCGTGGAACTTAGCGTTAAGCACTTTATGAGGAATTTTCGACTTCTTAAGAATGCGAGAAATGAGTTCTGAATTCTCGATAGACACAGTACCCACAAGCGTAGGTTGACCGCGTTTAACGCACTCTTTAATGTCTTCAACAATGGCTTCGTATTTTTCTTCTGCCGTTAGGTAGATGAGGTCAGCCATATCTTTACGCTGCATAGGACGGTTTGTTGGGATAACTACCGTTTCTAAGCCGTAAATATGGTTAAATTCGAAGGCTTCTGTATCTGCTGTACCTGTCATACCCGCAAGCTTGTTATACAAGCGGAAATAATTCTGGAAGGTAATTGACGCAAGGGTTTGGTTTTCGTTTTGAATACGAACCCCTTCTTTCGCTTCTACAGCTTGGTGCAGACCTTCAGACCAGCGACGGCCTTCCATCGTACGGCCGGTGTGCTCGTCAACAATTACAATTTGGTCGTCTTTTACAATGTAGTCTACGTCTTTGGCAAACAACTTGTGCGCACGAAGTGCAGCGTTAATATGGTGAAGCAGTGAAATATTGCCAGCGGCAAACAAAGACTCACCTTCAGGTAACATACCTTCTTGCTGAAGGATTTCTTCAACGTGAATTTGACCGCGCTCGGTAAGGTGAATTTGTTTGGCTTTAAGGTCAATCGTGTAATCACCGTCACCCTCTTGGCCTTCTTCATCCTCTTTTTCTTGCTGAACAAGTTTAGGAATAATGGTGTTGATGCGGCGATACAGCTCTGAGCTATCTTCGGCCTGACCAGAAATAATAAGTGGTGTACGGGCTTCGTCGATAAGAATTGAGTCAACCTCATCCACTACCGCATAGTTAAGCGGGCGCTGTACGCGGTCTTGTGGGCTAAATGCCATATTGTCACGAAGGTAGTCAAAACCAAATTCGTTGTTCGTACCATAGGTTACGTCAGCTTGATAAG
>NZ_JAFLMX010000052.1:0-36919 GCF_017849675.1 Alteromonas sp. AO-Serp | reverse complement strand
CGCCAGCTTTCGTTTCTACGGGCTGGCCAACCATCAGCTTTTAACTTTTCTAAGGCCTGCTGACGCACGGGCGCTAAGTAATCGGAGATTTGCGCCGCATCAATGACCTGTTCTAGCCATTGACTCATGCTTCAGCCTCCTCGTACGCTTTACCTAGGAATGCGTATCCGCTCTTCTCAACTTCTAGCGCTAGTGACGCGTCACCGCTTTTCACAATTTTGCCGTCGGCAAGAATGTGAACAAAGTCAGGCTTGATGTAGTCTAGAAGACGCTGGTAGTGGGTAACAACGATGAAGCTACGCTCACCGTCGCGCTGGCTATTAACACCATCGGCAACAACCTGAAGTGCATCAACGTCAAGGCCTGAGTCTGATTCATCTAGAATACAAAGCTTTGGCTCTAGCAAAATCATTTGCATGATTTCGTTACGCTTCTTCTCACCACCAGAGAAACCTTCGTTTACACCGCGCTTCAAGAAATCCAATGGAAGCTGTACCTGCTTGCACGCTTCTTTTGCTTTCTTTAAAAACTCAGCAGCTGTTAATGGCGCTTCGCCGCGCTGTTCGCGCATAGCGTTAACTGACTCTTTCATGAATTCCATATTGCTTACGCCAGGAATTTCAACTGGGTATTGGAACGCAAGGAAAAGGCCTTCACGGGCACGCTCTTCTACTTCAAGCTCTAATAGGTCTTTACCGTTAAGCGTGGCTTCGCCTTCGCTTACTTCGTAGCCGTCACGACCAGATAGGACGTAGCCTAGTGTACTTTTACCGGCTCCGTTGGGGCCCATGATAGCGTGTACTTCACCAGGTTTAACTTCAAGGTTAAGACCTTTTATGATGTTTTTCTCTTCCACGCTGGCATGTAAATTCTTGATACTAAGCATTGATTACCCCACTGAACCTTCAAGACTAATTTCGAGCAGCTTGCCGGCTTCTACGGCAAATTCCATTGGCAGCTCTTTGAATACTTCTTTACAGAAACCGTTAACAATCATAGAAACGGCCTTTTCTGTGTCTAAGCCACGTTGCTGACACAGGAATAATTGTTCGTCGCTCACCTTCGATGTTGTTGCTTCGTGCTCAACAATGGCTGAAGGGTTACGGCTTTCGATATACGGGAATGTGTGCGCGCCACATTTGTCACCGATAAGTAGCGAGTCACACTCGGTGAAGTTACGTGCTCCGTCGGCGCGAGGGCCCATTTGAACCAGCCCGCGATAGGCATTGTTACTGTTACCCGCTGAAATACCTTTAGAGATGATGGTCGACTTGGTGTTTTTACCAACGTGGATCATCTTAGTACCGGTATCAGCCTGCTGGCGACCGCGCGTTAGCGCTACTGAATAGAATTCACCTACACTGTTGTCGCCTTTAAGTACACAGCTTGGGTACTTCCACGTAACCGCAGAGCCGGTTTCAACCTGCGTCCACGAGATTTTCGCATTGGTATGCGCTACACCACGTTTTGTCACGAAGTTGTAGATACCGCCTTTACCGTTCTCGTCACCTGGGTACCAGTTCTGTACCGTTGAGTATTTAATCTGCGCATCATCCATTGCCACTAGTTCAACCACTGCCGCATGCAGCTGGTTTTCATCTCGCTGTGGTGCAGTACAACCTTCAAGGTAGCTTACGTAGCTGCCTTCATCAGCAACAATCAAGGTACGCTCGAACTGACCGGTGTTCATTTCGTTAATACGAAAATAAGTAGAAAGCTCCATTGGGCAACGTGTGCCTTTTGGAATATAGACAAATGAACCGTCAGTAAATACAGCGCTGTTAAGCGCAGCAAAATAGTTATCTGTGCGCGGCACTACCGAACCAATGTATTTCTTTACAAGGTCTGGGTACTTCTGTACTGCCTCAGAAATTGGGCAAAAGATCACTCCCGCTTCTTCAAGCTTATCGCGGAACGTAGTTACAACCGATACCGAGTCGAATACCGCATCTACCGCGACGCCTGCCAGCATTTCCTGCTCGTGTAGAGGAATGCCCAGCTTTTCATAGGTGCGAAGTAGCTCAGGGTCAACTTCATCTAGCGACTTAGGTTTATCTTTCATACTCTTTGGTGCCGAGTAATAAGAAATGGCCTGATAATCGATTTTCGGATAGTCGACATGCGCCCAATCAGGCTCTTCCATTTCTAGCCATGCATGATAAGACTTCAAACGCCATTCAAGCATCCATTCAGGCTCGTTTTTCATTGCTGATATGCGGCGGATAACCGACTCGTCCAGGCCGCTTTCAAACGTTTCCGATTCGATTTCTGAATAGAAACCCGCATCGTACTTTCTTTCTAACGCCTGTTCGATCTGTTCACTCATGTTGGGATCTCACTTGTTTGCCTGCATTTGCTGCCACTAACCTTTCTATTTAACTGGCAAATAAATCACCCCACGGTCTTGGTAATTTATATCGACTTTCAACTTCAACAACGTCATTTATTTGGGTTTACGCCCAAAAGAGTTGCCAAAACTGCCAGTTACATTGCGGACAGCCTAAAATTTTGGTGCCGTAGTATATAATACCCGACTATTTCACTCAAATATTCAGCCATTAATTTATGGCCACTTACGCGTTTTAAACGCTGCTTAAAGGTCAATTTCCTTCAAACGCGCATTAATTTTCTTCCACATTCACTAAAATAAAAAAGAATGCGCTAACACTAACTACGCTTTGCCTACTACAAAAAACCGCGCTCAACGACGGTATAGGCGTTTATGCTGAAACCGCTTGGCGTAGTCTTGTGGTTACATCCACTACTTTTTGTATTACGTAATCGATGTCTTCTTGGGTCGTAAAACGCCCCACGCTGAATCTAATTCCTGCATGCGCCAATTCGTTGCTTCGGCCAATCGCTTTCAGCACATACGAGGGCTCTAGACTCGCTGATGTACACGCCGACCCTGAAGATACAGCAATATCATTTAAACCCATCATCAAGCTTTCACCGTCTACACCCGCAAAGCTCACATTTAAAATACCCGGGATACGCTGTGTTGCGTGCCCATTTAAATAGATATCGTCGAGCTGTTGAAGGCCCTGCCACAGCGATTCACGCAGCGCTAATATGCGCGCACTATCCTCTTCTATTTTTGAAGAAGCTAGCGCGATGGCTTCACCCATTCCAACAATTTGGTGGGTGGCTAATGTACCCGACCGCATGCCGCGCTCGTGGCCCCCGCCATGAATTTGTGCCACCAGATTAATTTTGGGACGGCGACGCACATATAGTGCCCCCATACCTTTCGGGCCGTATATCTTGTGCGCCGATATAGACAGCAAATCTATAGGAAGCTCGCCTAAATCAATGGCAATTTTGCCCACACTTTGCGCACCATCCACATGAAAAAGAATGCCTTTGTCACGACAAAGCTGGCCAATAGCTTGAATGTCTTGGATAACACCAAGTTCATTGTTCACATGCATCACCGACACCAAAATAGTGTCGTCGCGCAACGCGTTTTTGAGATCATTTAAATCAATTAAACCGTTTGGCAATACTTCAAGATAGGTAACCTCAAAGCCTTGGCTTTGTAAGAACTCACAGGTATCCAACACCGCTTTATGTTCGGTGTTAACGGTAATGATATGTTTGCGTTTATTGGCATAACCTTGGGCGACGCCTTTTATAGCAAGATTGTTCGATTCAGTGGCCCCCGAAGTAAAAACAATTTCTCTAGGGTCGCAATTAAGCGCGTCGCTGATTTGATTTCTAGCAACATCAACCGCTTCTTCTGCCATCCAGCCGAAGCGATAGCTACGAGAAGCTGGGTTACCAAAGTTGCCATCCAGCGTTAGGCATTTTGCCATTGCCTCGGCCACATTCGGGTCTACCGGTGTTGTTGCTGCGTAATCTAAATAAATGGGTGTTGATAAAGCCATGCGTTACTCAATACCAATTTAAAGTTGAATACTAACTTCGATATCTTTGGTGATATGACGAAGTGATGCATTACCGTCTTGACGGTCGGCTACCTCTTGCACATCACGCTTTGCCATTAACTCGCCCAACGTAATTGAATTCAAAAACGCCGCAATGCGATCACTTAGGTCTTGCCACAAGCTGTGCGTTAGGCAGCGATCGCCGCCTTGACAGTCTGCTTGTCCTTGGCAACGTGTCGCATCAATGGACTCGTCGACGGCGCGAATGACTTCGCCTATCGCAATTTTGCTTGCTTCACGGCCTAACAAATAGCCGCCGCCAGGCCCACGAACACTGTCTACTAATTGCTCTTTACGCAATCGAGAAAAAAGCTGTTCAAGGTAAGATAAAGAAATTTCTTGTCGTTCTGAAATGTCGGCAAGAGGCACTGGACCACGCTTTGAATGCAAAGCGACATCAAGCATTGCGGTAACCGCATAGCGCCCTTTCGAAGTGAGTTTCATTGGATTCTCCCGCCGTTTTATAGTGCGGGAATTTTCACATACCCGACTAAAATGGTCAAGTATAAGACCTAGTAAATTAGTCAGGTATTATTGATTCGAGTAATCGCTTTTGTACATCAAGGCTTTCGTTTCATTTTAGCCCGATCCAAATAAGCACTAATAGACGCTAGTAGGTGCCAAATTTGCGTGGTTACTTCTACGCTAAATGCTAAGAAATCGTTTATTCTGCAAATGAATGATAACGTCGACCATAAACGCTATTTGTTTGCATTTAAGTGAATATGAGCAAGAATACTGTCTGCTATCCGATGTGATTGAACGGTATCAATTTGATGGCGCAACCCACGCAACACTTGATGTTTAGCACCTGATATAGCTCTGGCTGTTGCAACACCGCCACTGGGATGCACCATGTGATCAACATCTCCGTGAATCACTAATGTTGGAGCTTTGACATTTTGAAGCATTGGCGTTCGGTCCCCGGATTTCATAATAGCACCGATTTGCCGGAACATCGCTTTTGCATCACTTTTGCCACCATTGCGCTGCCATGCCAAACGCGCGTACTGATGCCATTGGTTTACGGCTCCGTTTGCAGCTACATCGCCAATATGCGTCATCATTGCCTGATAGTTTTTTACTGCGTCTTTTTCGTTCATTGGCGCTTTAGCTCTTGCCATTCGCCATAGCGTTGAATAAGAGGGTTGCCCTACGCGGCGATTCCCTGTCGTCGAGAAAATAGACGTCATAGATATCACTTTTTCAGGATGCAGACTTGCAAGAGTCTGTGCAATCATCCCTCCCATAGACATTCCTGCGATATGTGCGCTTGATATATTTAGCGCCTCTAACAACTGTGCAGTATCTTCAGCCATCCGTTCAAGTCCATATGCACCTTTCGGCGACCTTCCTCTTAACTGCTGTAATAGGCTGGGATGCGGTGTGCCGCTGCGTACTGACCTTCCTGCATCACGATTGTCAAAGCAAATAACGCGAAATCCACTAGCAACTAAACGCTCAATAAGCGCGTTTGGCCAATAAACCAACTGAAGACCTAAACCCACAATAAGTACAATGGTGTCGGTATTTCCGACACCATGTTCGGCATAGCAAAACCTATCACCGCTTTTAAGCATTACGTATTGCTCATGATGCTGGGCTAAACTCATTTAAAGCTCTCGTGATTTAATAAAAGTAAGTGTGCGTCTATTAAAATTTCTATTCAAACTTAAGCGCTGGATCGTCTACACGGCCTTTCCGAAAAATTTTCACGTCTTGTGCATAATTGAACGACATAGACCAAGGAAACTGCATGCCTTGACGTGGCAACTGTTCTAAAGAGCGTTGGATGTAGCCAGCGCCAAAGTTTAGCAACGGTTGTGTTTCCATATTTGGGTCTGCTACAGGTGTACACTGTGTAAAGCCGTGCTCTTCCATATGATTGAGCAATCGCGTGAAATGTTCACATAGAAGGCCAATTTTTAGTGTCCACGATGAAGCTGTATAGCCCACCGCAATAGCAAAATTAGGCACGCCACTGAGTAACATACCTTTATACGTAACACATTCTGGAAGCGAAACAGCTTCACCATCAATTTTTGGCACTATCCCTCCTAAAGGCAGAAGGTTTAATCCAGTGGCTGTTACTATAATATCTGCTTCAATATGCTGGCCCGAATCAAGTTTAATGCCCGTTTCAGTAAACGTATCTATAGTATCTGTTGCAACCGACGCCTTACCTTTCGAAATTGACTCGAATAAATCTCCACCCGGAACTGCACACAGTCGCTGCTCCCAAGGATTGTAAGGTGGGTTAAAGTGTATATCTACTGGATATCCTTCGGGTAACATTTTTGCATTAAGACTGCGTATTATTTTGCGCGCACGATGCGGAAAGCGCTGACAAAACACGTACACCCAACGCTGTTTCGCTATGTTAAACCAACGCGCAGCTTTAAACGCTGTATCCTCGCTAAACCACGCGCGTAAATGTTTTGCGATTGGATCATCTACGGGCACAGGCAATACGTAGGATGGCGTTCTTTGCAGCATAGTCACGTGCGATGCGCTTTTCGCTAGTGCGGGAACCAGCGTTACCGCCGTTGCACCGCTTCCGATTACCACGACGCGTTTGTTTTCGTAATCCAGATCTTCAGGCCAATGCTGTGGATGTACAATCTGACCGTTAAATTGTGATTGCCCTTTGAAATGTGGTGCATAACCTTTATCGTATCGATAATAACCCGAAGCGTTAAATATCCATCTGGCGGCAATGTGCTCATGCCGCCCACTCTCTTCTGACTTTAACGTAACCCGCCAATAGTGTTTATCGCTTTGCCAATCTATATCTACCACACGAGTTAAAAAACGTATGTGCTCTTTAATACCGTTTTCAGCCGCGGTTTCTTCTACATAAGCCTTTATTGAACGACCATCAGCAATGGCCTTTTTCTCTTTCCAAGGTTTGAATTCGTAGCCAAAGGTGAATAAATCAGAATCTGAGCGTATTCCCGGGTATTTGAATAAATCCCATGTGCCGCCCAAATCACCGCGGGCTTCTATAATAGAATATGAAAGGTCAGGACATTTTTTTTGAATGTGGTAGGCGCAGCCGATACCCGAAATTCCGGCTCCAACAATTAGTACGTCGAGTAATGGCGCTGTTTCTTGCATAACGTCCCTGAAAAGTGATGATCAACCTTTCATCTCAATGTATGTTGGAGTTATGCATGAGTCAATGTGCTTGTTAATGTGGTGTAAAAACAAGCCTTTGTGAATATTTACTATATAAGGGTGAAGGTTCTCGGCCTTAGCACCCGAAAATAGTATGCGGAATTAGAGTTAAATAGCGGGGTCGAAAGAAGAATGAGCCTTCTCTCGCTCTTGGGTTTCCGTTAGGTCGAAACCCGTTTCTGCGAAATCTTCAGCGCTAATATTGTGTAAATTATCGGTACACACATCGCCACCTAGTGACTGAATGACCTTGCACATCTCTTCCACTTTGGTGTCCATTTGGTGCATGTGCTCTAGCATTATGCCCATCGCATTGGCCACAGGATCAGGGTTATCTGGCGCGACAGCATAGGCATCAAAACCATACTTCTGGGCAATTTTATCTCGCTCGGGGTTTACCGACGCATTCATCTCTTTTTGCTTCGAGATAATGATACGACCCGGGATTCCCACCGCCGTAGCGCCATCAGGAATATCTTTTACGACCACAGAGTTAGACCCTACTTTAGCGTTTTCACCTATAATAATAGGCCCTAACACTTTAGCACCAGCCCCAACTACAGCGCCTTTTTTAAGGGTTGGGTGGCGCTTACCTGCTCTCCAGCTAGTGCCTCCAAGAGTAACGCCGTGGTAAAGGGTGACATCATCGCCAATTTCTGCAGTTTCACCAATGACCACACCCATACCGTGGTCGATAAATACCCGTCGTCCTAACGTGGCACCAGGATGAATTTCAATCCCCGTAAGCCAACGGCTAAAGGTTGATAAACTGCGTGCCAACCATTTCCATTCAGCCTTCCATAGTTTGTGACTAATGCGATGCAGCCACACTGCATGAAGTCCAGGGTAGTTGGTTAGCACTTCAAAGGTGTTTCTGGCCGCTGGGTCGCGATGAAATACACCTTGAATATCATCTTTTATACGGGCGAACATAGTGTTTACTCTTTTTCTTCTATCGCTGGTGCAGGGTCTGCATCGCCAGAGTTAGCATTCTTCACCGATTTATCGATAGACGCCAATATACCGCGTAATATATTAAGCTCTTGAGACTCAGGGCGCGCTCGGTTAAACAAGCGGCGCAGCTTAGTCATAACCACACCCGGGTGACTTTTGCGAATGAACGACGTGCCTTCCAGCGTGGTTTCCAAATGCGTATAAAAACGCTCTAAATCGTCATTCAGTGGATATTCTTCCTCAACACTTGGATATGTTTCGCGATTTAGATAGGCCATGCGAATTTCATAACAAAGGGTTTGCACTGCTGCTGCTAAATTAAGTGAGCTGTATTCAGGGTTGGCTGGAATACACATATGGAAGTGACACTGCTGCAGCTCTTCATTAGTTAAACCACTGTTCTCACGCCCAAACACCAAGGCTACCGGGTACTTTTCTACTTCTTGGACCAGCTTTTCGCCACAGTCGCGCGGGCCTAACATAGGCCATGAATGAGTGCGAGAGCGTGCAGACGTCCCTACTACCAAGCCACAGTCTTTAACTGCCTCTTCCAGCGTGCTTACAATTTTCGCGTTAGCAAGCACATCACCAGCCCCTGCCGCCAATGCACTTGCTTGGCCGTCTGGCTCATTTACTGGGTCGACAAGATATAAGCTGCTCAGCCCCATGGTTTTCATCGCTCTTGCTGTCGAGCCGATGTTTCCCGTGTGAGACGTGTTAACTAAAATAATGCGAATATTCTCGAGCATGCGTGTAATACCTACGTACTTATTTGGATAGCGTCTTTAATTCGATAATACGCGCTTTTGGCGTGCTATCTTACAGACCTTAATAGCGTGAAGTTTAACACAGCGGCAGTATAGATGGCTATTCACGCTATTGTGCTGGGATTTCATTTGCATCGCGCATAGATTCTGGTAGACTCCGCCCGTTTTCGAAAACAACTAGCTATTTTTTGTACAGTTAGTTTTTTTCATTGGTCTTTTACAATTGGTGGTTTATCTATGCATCCTATGCTGAATATTGCGGTGCGCGCTGCGCGTGCGGCTGGAACAGTTATTGTTCGTGGTTTTGAAAAACATAATGAAGTAGCAACAGAGTCAAAAGGCTTAAACGACTTCGTTACTCAAGTTGATAAAGAAGCAGAACAAGCAATTATTGCCAAAATTCAGCAGTCTTACCCGAACCATTGCTTCCTAGGTGAAGAATCGGGTGAAGTGTTGGGCACAGAAACTGATTATCAGTGGATCATCGATCCACTAGATGGCACCACTAACTTTGTAAAAGGCATTCCTCACTTTGCCGTTTCAATTGCACTTCTTCACAAAGGTCGCTTAGATCAAGCGGTTGTTTTCGACCCAATTCGCAGCGAACTATTCACCGCGAGCCGTGGTCAAGGCGCGCAGCTTAATGGTTATCGTATTCGTGCTTCTAAGCCTCGTGACCTTTCTGAAACCATTATTGCTACTGGCTTACCGTTTAAGAACAAATCTCAGTTTGGCGAGTATGCACTAAGCTTAAACAAGATTTTCCACGAAGTGGGCGACATTCGCCGCGCGGGTAGTGCAGCGCTAGACCTTGCTTACGTTGCAGCTGGCCGCCACGACGGTTACTGGGAGCGCGGCATTAAATCTTGGGATATCGCAGCAGGTGAGCTTATTGTTCGTGAAGCTGGCGGATTGGTAACAGACTTTAAAGGCGGAAACGACCCGCTTCACAAAGGCGAAATTGTTGCTGGTAGCGTGAAGGTTGTTCAAGGCTTAGTGAAGCATCTTAAGTAAGAAGCACCTTAAATAAGAAGCATCTTAAGTAAAAGCAGCTTAAATAAATCGCTCGTAAGCACATAAACTGAGCCGATAAACCAAGCACAGTTAAACAGTAAAGGCGCTATGACACGAATGACGTGACATAGCGCCTTTTTCTTTTTCTCACTTATTGGTTTCGTTATACCTGCGGTAACACACCGCGATTACGAACATTTTACCTCTCGCTGAGTGGCTAATGAGCTATGCGGACTGGTGTTTAACTTTAGGCCAAATAAAAATCTAAGTATTAAAAAGCGCTTGGCGACTTCGTATGTCAGTGCGCACCCCACAACGGTTATTAGCGTTATTAAAATAAATTCTCCGAGTGTCGACGATACACGGGAGCTCAAAAAGAACGCCGCCACCACGATTATCGTTTGATGCACCATATAGTAAGGCAACACGCCTTTGTTCAAATAGCTCACCACCTTACTCGGGTTAGACAAATATTTTCGACCGAACCCCAATATTGCTGCCAACCATGCCCAGTGATTAAGTACAACGATTACACCAACCAAAACACGAAACCCAGGCGACGACTCCATTAACTGCCCTGTAGGGCCTAGCAAGTCGTGCCGGTCTAAAATTATGACGCTGTAAAGTACTATCGCAATGGTTAAGCTTACGTGACGGGATTTCATAATTGCAGCATACAATGCGGTTCTAAGCACAATCACAATACCTACCAGCATCACAAAAAAGTACTTTGCATGACTATACCAATCATTAAGCAAGTCGTGAGACGTGGGATATGCTACTCGTAGCTCCAGCCATATGGCAGTCATGATCGTAACCACTAACACGCTAAACAGCGCCAAACTATCGAGTACTCTCAACGCCCTTACTTCCACAAATCTGATAAGCGGGAAAAACAGCAATATGAAAGCGCTATACACAAAAAGGTAAGGTAAAAACCAAAGGTGATTCCACGTCAGTAAGCCAATTACCGATTGTTTGTCGATAAACAAGTCAGTATTTGGATTAATGTAAGCAACGTAGAACTCGCTAAACGGCATGGCTAGTGCTCCGCTTACTGTCCACTCTACATAAACTTGTGGCGCGACGATAACAAACATACCGAATACAAGAGGAATTAATATCCGCAACGCCCTCTTCCCCAGTAGTGAAAGGGATACACGCCAGCGAGAGGTCGTTTGGCCATAAGCGCGGCGCAGCACGACGGTAAATACCATGGCAGAGATCAAAAATAATAAAGACATACGCCATTGGTTGGTCAATATCATCACGTCTTGTAGTAGTGGAAATTGCACGTCGCTTTTTATATGCCAGCCCCACTCTAAAACGTAATACATTCCGATGTGATAAAAAATGAGTACACCAAATGCGATGACACGCAGCGCATCCAACTCGAAATAACGCTGAGTGACAGGACTCTCGACCACGGCCTTCTCTCTCGCCTCCCCCTTTGAAGTTCTGTTAACAAACGTTGCTTCCTGATCAACATATGCTTGCGTCAATGTCCTCACTCCTATTCAATAGTGCTTAACTAACATGTTGCATCTAATGTGATAGACGTCTGACAGCAAACGCCTAAGTGACGAGAATTAAGGGAAAAAGGGTTAAGCGGTGAATAACTGGGATGAAAAATGGAGTCAGTTTCTTAGGGATTCTGAATCAAAACATAAATACGCTGCATTTGTTTTGCTTACAGCCTATTTGTTTATAAACAATTCAATCAATGCTGCGTCTAGTTGGACTGAATTTTCTCGAAGCGACAATAACAGCGTAGCACTTTGGGAGCCGTACGTTTGGGAATACTCGAGTGCTTTGAGCACCGCTTTGCTCGTCATCCCATTAATTATCGCTATACGTATACTCGATCAGAAGGTGAAAGTGGGAGCGACATGGCTTGGATGGCATTTTGCCTTCGCCAGTTTATTTTCAGTAGCCCATGTATCATTAATGGTAGCATTTCGAAAGCTCGTCTATTTATTCTCTGAACGCAATTATGACTTTGGGATATGGCTCAATGAGTTCATCTACGAATATCGAAAGGATGTATGGGGCTATATTACTCTGATTACTTTTTACTATATTGCACGGTTTGGCTATCAACGCTTAATTGGTGAAGCATCACCTATTACACGCGACACATCACAGATAACGAATGACAACGTGGCCAGCACCTTACCTGACTATTTATTGGTGAAAAAGCTCAATAAGGAGTTTTTGGTTCAAGTCACTGACATACAGCGAGTAGAAGCCTCAGGAAACTACATTAACCTTCATACTCACGTGGGCGTTTACCCCTTGCGTTATACCCTTGGCCGGTTTTGTGAAGAAGGAGCACATCAAGGCTTTATGCGAGTGCACCGGTCGCACGCAGTGCGAATACCTGCCATTGTGTCTATAAGTTATGAAGAAACAGGGGATGGAACAATAATGCTCAATAACGGTCAATCAGTAGCGCTTTCCAGGCGATATAAAGATGATCTGAAACAAGCATTAGCCCCCAATCAATAGTAAATTCCACTTTTGATAAAGCGTAAAAAAACCGCATCGTAGATGCGGTTTTTGTACGTTTCAAGCGTGTAAAACTAAGGCATAGGATCTAAATCTGCGCCTTCCTTTTCCACTTGTGGTGGCATTAGGTCTTCTTTACTAATACCCAATGCAAGTGCCACTGAACTTGCGATATACACCGATGAGTAAGTACCTACCACTACACCAAACAGCAATGCTGTTGCAAATCCGTGAATAAGTGCACCACCCTTGTAGAATAATGCAACCAATACCAACACCGTGGTTAATGAGGTGATGATAGTACGGTTTAGGGTTTGCGTTAGCGAGATATTGATAATCTCAACAGGCTCACCTTTACGAATTTTGCGGAAGTTCTCACGAATACGGTCACACACAACGATGGTATCGTTAAGTGAATAACCAATTACCGCTAGTACCGCTGCAAGTACCGTAAGGTCAAACTCGATTTGAAGTACTGAAAACAAACCCAGCGTAAGTATAACGTCGTGAGCTAGTGCCGACACTGACCCTAGAGCGAATCGCCATTCAAATCGCATCGCGACATAAACCAGAATACACAAGAGTGCGACTAGCATCGCAAGGCCGCCCTGCTCAGTAAGCTCTTCACCTACGTTAGGACCTACGAACTCGATACGACGCATATCAACCTCAGTACCGTCAGCGCGCAAGGCAGCTAGTACCTGTTCACCTATAGTCACGGCTTTAACGCCATCACGAGGAGCAATGCGGATAAGTACATCTTGGCTGCTGCCAAAATTCTGTACTATGGCATCTTCAAAGTTCGCTTCGTTTAGCTGGGCGCGAATGCCCTCTAAATTAGCGGCGTCCTCATAGCCAACTTCAATTAGCGTACCGCCAGTGAAGTCTAGCCCCCAGTTAAGGCTGTTAACGCCTAGCGACACGAACGAACCTAAAATGAGTACCGTTGATAACACCATCGCAGGAATGCGAAGGCGCATAAAATTGACGGTATCGGATAGTTTTAATAATTGCATGTTACTTCCTTAAATCGCCAATTTCTCTACGCGTCGACCGCCCCATACTGCGTTAACAATAACGCGCGTAACAAGGATTGCGGTAAACATCGAGGTTGCTATACCAATCATCAGTGTAATCGAGAAGCCTTTAATTGGGCCTGTGCCCACGGCAAACAGGATTAAGCCTGCGATGAAGGTGGTAATGTTAGCATCTAGAATGGTAGAAAAAGCACTGTCGTAACCCTGATGAATGGCATGCTGTGGGCTGCGGCCGTCACGTATCTCTTCTCGTATACGCTCAAAGATAAGCACGTTTGCATCTACCGCCATACCAACGGTCAGTACAATACCTGCCATACCCGGTAGCGTAAGCGTTGCACCAGGGATCATCGACATAATGCCCACAATCATAACCAGGTTTGTAATCAGAGCGATGTTCGCTACTACACCAAACGCTTTGTAGTAAATCAACATGAAAACAAGTACCGCTGCCAGACCATACATAATAGCCTGCATGCCCAGCTCAATGTTTTCTTTACCCAAGCTTGGTCCAACCGTACGCTCTTCAACAATTTGAATTGGCGCAATCAGTGCACCTGCGCGAAGTAGCAACGCTAAGTCACGGGCTTCTTTCGGTGAATCAAGACCTGTGATTTGGAACTTGCTACCCAGCTGCGCACGAATAGTCGCAACCGAGATAACTTGCTCGTGTTTTTCAAACACTAGCTTGCCGTCTTTGTTACGTTCGCCAGTCGACTTGTATTCGATAAACACCGTAGCCATTGGTTTACCAATGTTCCCACGAGTTGAGCGAGACATCTTATTACCGCCTTCAGAATCAAGCGAGATGTTTACGTTCGGAAGTCCGTACTCATCAACACCGCTATTCGCATCAATAATATGGCTACCGGTAAGCATAATACGCTTTTCAAGAAGCTGAGGAATGCCTTGCTGATCTTCAATCACTTGAGAGCCAGGAGGAACGCGGCCGTTCAATGCATCACGGATATCGTTCTTCTGATCTACCATGCGAAATTCTAGTGTTGCTGTGGCATTAAGAATCTCTTTCGCACGGGCGGTGTCTTGAATACCTGGAAGCTGCACAACGATGCGATCAGCACCTTGCTTTTGTACAAGCGGCTCAGCCACACCAAGTTGGTTTACACGGTTGCGAATAATGGTAATGTTTTGCTTAACCGCGTTGTCGCGAATTTCCTGAAGCTTGCTTTCAGCAAAAATAGCGCGAAGTGTTAAGTCGTCCACCTGGTTAAAGGTTAGGTCGCGACTTTGGTTGCGCAAAAAGAACTCTGCCTTGTCTAGCGCATCTTCATCACGGAACGTAATGTCGATATGATCGTCAACCTGTTTTACACCGCGATAACGAATGCCTTCTTCACGCAGTGAAGTACGGAAACCACCCTCTGCGTCTTCTAGCGACTTAGCAATCACTTCGGTCATATCCACTTCCATCAAGAAGTGAACACCACCGCGAAGGTCAAGACCTAGCTTCATTGGCGCGCCACCTAGGCCTTCAAGCCATTCTGGCGTGTCAGGGGCAAGGTTCATAGCCACGTAGTAGTCATCACCAAGCGCCTTTTCAAGCGTTTCGCGCGTTACAAGCTGGGTGTCAGAATCCGAAACGCGAACTAATATTTGTTCATTCTCAAACTCAACACGTTTTGGAGAGATATTCTTTTCACTTAGCGCGGCTTTTACTTGTTCCACAGTGGCGTCAGTTACCACAGCGTCACGGCCTGCTGAGATTTGTACGGCGTGATCTTCACCGTAAATGTTAGGAAGCGCATAAAGTGCACACATTGCAACCACAATGAGTGCACTCAGCACTTTCCAAATAGAGTTTTTGTTTAGCACTGGATAATCCTTTCGTGCCAGTACCGGGAAGCGTCCCGGCCCCGGCTTTTGTTACTTACAGTGACTTCATCGTGCCTTTAGGCAGCACAGCAGTTACTGAAGACTTCTGAACAACGATGTTGTTTGAATCGTTAAGTGCAACTTCAATGAAGTCTTTTTCTTCTGACACTTTAGTGATTTTTCCTACCAAACCACCTTGTGTTAACACTTCATCGCCTTTGCTTAGTGACGATACTAGGTTTTTATGCTCTTTTACACGCTTAGCCTGTGGACGGTAAAGCAAGAAGTAAAAGATTAAACCAAATACAGCTAGCATGATGATCATTTCCATGCCGCCACCTTGCGGCGCACCAGCAGACTGTGCGTAAGCGTTAGAGATAAATAGGCTCATAAAATTCCCCAAATATTATCGTTGTTATAGTGCCGGAACCGGCAACCCTTTTTGTTCATAAAATTCTTGTACAAACTCATCAAGCGTACCTGCGTCAATCGCATCGCGAAGACCCTGCATCACGCGCTGATAGTAGCGAAGGTTATGGATGGTGTTTAAGCGCGCACCCAAGATTTCGTTACACTTGTCCAAATGATGTAGATAAGAGCGAGAATAGTTTTTACAAGTGTAGCAATCACAATTCTCATCTAATGGCGAGGTGTCGTTTCTGTGTTTCGCATTGCGAATCTTCACTACGCCTTCAGTCACAAACAGGTGACCGTTTCGGGCGTTACGCGTGGGCATTACACAGTCAAACATATCGATGCCGCGACGCACAGACTCTACCAAATCTTCAGGTTTACCCACGCCCATTAAATAGCGAGGTTTATCTTCCGGAATTTTAGGCGCGGTATGATCGATAATGCGGATCATATCTTCTTTCGGCTCACCTACTGAAAGACCACCAATGGCGTAACCGTCAAAGCCAATAGCTTCAAGGCCAGCAAGTGAAACGTCGCGCAGACCTTCGTACATACCGCCTTGAATGATACCAAACAGTGCCGCTGGGTTATCGCCATGGGCTTCTTTACTACGTTTGGCCCAACGTAGCGACATTTCCATTGAAACGCGCGCTTCTTGTTCAGTAGCGGGGTACGGCGTGCACTCATCAAAAATCATCACAATGTCAGAGCCCAAATCGCGCTGAACTTCCATCGATTTTTCAGGCGTAAGTAAGATCTTTTCGCCGTTTATCGGAGAGCGGAATGTTACACCTTCTTCGGTAATTTTACGCAAATCACCCAGGCTAAACACTTGGAAGCCACCCGAATCCGTAAGGATTGGCTTGTCCCAATTCATGAAGTCGTGCAGGTCGCCATGCTGGCGAATAATGCCTGTACCAGGACGAAGCATCAGGTGAAACGTGTTTCCAAGACAGATGTGTGCACCGCTGTCTTTTAATTCTTCAGGGGTCATTCCCTTAACAGTACCGTATGTACCTACGGGCATGAACGCTGGGGTTTCAACAACACCGCGTTCAAACACCAAACGACCGCGTCGTGCTCGGCCTTCGGTTTTTAACAACTCAAATTGCATGTGAAAGCATTCCCACTTTGGTGCGCTTTTGCGCTGGGTATAAAAATAAATTGGCGGCGATTATACCAGTAATTCGGCTGAGATCATGCCCCGTATCTATGTTTATCTGTAACTAAGCTAGAAAGGCCTGCAAAACACCGATTTAAACGCCTAATGTCCTTGGGCGAATGTGCTTAGGCGCGTTCAATAAACATAGAATCTCCATAGCTAAAGAATCGATATTCTTTCTCTATCGCTTCTTGATACGCCTTCATGACATTCTCTTTGCCAGCAAATGCGCTAATTAACATCATTAGCGTGGACTCTGGAAGGTGAAAATTGGTGAACATTGCGTCTACCACTTTAAACTCAAAACCAGGGTAGATAAAAATCTCAGTATCTTCGTTAAATGGCGCAATAACTTCCTCGTCACCGCGCTCTGCACTTGCCTTTGCCGCTGACTCCAAAGAGCGTACAGAGGTTGTACCCACTGCAATAACGCGTTTACCGTTGGCCTTTGTGGTTAGAACAGCGTCAACAACGTCTTGTGGTACTTCGGCGAACTCTGCGTGCATTTTGTGCTCTTGAATATTATCAACGCGCACAGGCTGGAATGTACCCGCGCCAACGTGCAAAGTTACAAAGGCCAAATTAACGCCTTTTTCTTTTAACGCAGCCAGTATTGCATCGTCAAAGTGTAGCCCTGCAGTAGGCGCCGCAACCGCGCCCGGCTTTTGATTGTAAACGGTTTGATAGCGCTCTTTGTCTGAACTTTCATCGGGACGGTCGATGTAAGGAGGTAACGGCATGTGGCCATGGGCTTCTAGCAGCGTTAATACGGTCTCATCGTGGTCAAACTGTAAAATAAATAGCGCATCGTCTCGCCCTGTCACCGTAACATTCACTTTTTCTTCAAGAATCAGCTTAGATCCAGGCTTAGGCGCCTTGCTCGCGCGAACATGCGCTAACGCTGTATTGTCTGATGTGATGCGCTCGATCAGCACCTCAACCTGACCACCCGTTTCCTTTTTGCCCAGTAAACGTGCAGGAATAACCCGCGTATTGTTGAACACCAAGAGGTCGCCTGGCTCTACAAATTTCAGCATGTCAGCGAACATCGTGTGCGCTACATTGCCAGTCTTCCCATCTAAATGTAACAAGCGACTCGCTGTACGTTGCTGAGTTGGGTATTTGGCGATAAGTTTTTCGGGTAGCTCGAAGCTAAAATCTGATAGTTTCATAAATACGATTAAATTACGGCATAAAAGTTAGACAAAAGTAGAATATTAAGTGTTATTTAAGTTGCAACTAAAGGCTAATAAAAATAGATTTATAGATTAAACCAAAGTCAAAACAAAAACAAAAAACTTTATTTATCAAAAACTTAAAAAATAACGTATATTATAAAATAACTTTATATTGAACAATATACGTACAATTCAATTTATTAAATAGCACTTAACTCCTTAAACGGTTAAGATACCTGCAGATAGTGATGATGTTCTCCCATAAACATTCCTTATCATTCGTACCCAGCACTTGCTGGGTATTTTTTTATCTGCTTATTTTCCCTGCCTACCTTCACTCATCGCAACGTTATTGCGAAGCTTCGATTCCTCTGCGCGACAGGTTAGTTGAATATCGATATCTTATAAACGGCGGTATTTTACGCTGTTTATTGCTGAAGATCAGTTAAGATTTCCTCTAAAAGCGCCGCATCTAATGGACGCGCCTTCAACACGTACAAAATCTGCAGAAGTAAATCGGCGCCCATAATACCTTTATTTACCTTATTTCTAAGGTTATCTGCGCTTTGCTCCACGCCAATCTCTTCCAGCCTTTGGCTTAACGCTTGATATTTTACGCCGCGCACAGACATCTCAGATTTCACGACTCTTGCTACCGTTTGCCGCCACGCATTTTTAGCACCTTGCGTATTTCCAGTGTTCACACAGCCTCCAAAAACCACACAAATGTGATGTATATTTTACAAAAACACACTTTTTTACACTTATAGCATGTATTTAATGTTGACGATTATGGCACAACAGGTCTACACTGCAAGTCTAGATATTGGCGAAGATGAAAATAGTCGTTACAGTAACTTCGGTGGTTAATACAGCAAAGTATCTGTTTTTAATAAAGTGCAGTTGTATAACACACCACTTACACGACATTCATTTTCACAACTATCGCTTCAATAATTAAAGGAGAAAGGTATGAGCTGGGAACTGGAAAGCATCGAAGCCTTATTTATAGAGCATGATGACTTTGTGGTAACACGTGAGGAAAACTGCTTACTTATTGCTAATCAAGACGGCATAGACGCCTGGCTTGCTATCAGCGGAGAGCAGATCTTAGTAGAGAGTCTTTTGTTTGCAGCGTCGGAAGTAAAAGATAAGCCAGCGCTAGATCATGAAATATTGTCTACTCATATGGTGTTCCCTTTGACCACGGTAGGCATTTCAAACATTGGTGGTGAAGAGTACTACACTGCCTTTGGTGCGCTAAGTGCCCAGTCAAAAGCCGAAAGTATCGTTATTGAAGTGGAAACCCTGTTTCAGAATGTTGCATCTTTCTTAGATGCCTACGAAACACACCTTAACTAAAATTTACTTCTAAGGAGAAGCGAATGTCAGTGTGGAAAAAATTAGTAACTGCAGTAAAAGGTGGTGCAACCGAAGCTGCTCAATCTGTCGTAGACAGTCAGGCTATTCGAATTCTGGAACAAGAAATTAGAGAAGCCAAAGAAGAATTGCGTAAGTCAGACCATGCACGTACCCAAATCTTGGCAAAGTGTAAACTTTCTCAGCAAAAAGTGGATAGCTTCAATTCGTCAATTGCGGAATACGAAGCCCACGCGCGCAAAGCCATCGATAGCGACCGCCAACTCGCGCTAGACTGTGCGCAAAAGGTGTCTGAACTTAAAGAAGAACGAGACCAAGAACAAACATATCTTGATCAGTTCCAGCAGTCAGAAAAGCAGCTGGCACAAAATATCCAACAGGCGAAAGCGAATTTACGTCGCTTAGAGCAGCAAGTGGATATGGTAAAAGCCACCGAAAGCGTTCAGAAGGCGCAAGTAGCGGTTTCTTCACGCCACATGGGTGCGAATAGCAAAATGAAAACGGCGACAGAGTCACTGTCACGTATTCAAGATAAGCAAAAGATGCGCAATGCTGAGCTACAAGCTGCAGAAGAGTTAGCAAACAATGAATCGAGCAGCGATCTAGAAAAACGTCTAGCCGAAGCGGGCATTAAAGGGGGTAAAACCTCGGCCGATGACGAGCTAGCGCGAATTCTAGGCAAGTAAGTGAGAAAAATGGGAGCTACGCGCTCCCATTTTTAATTCTTGTTACAATAATTTCCTGCGTAAATTACCGTTAAGTAAAGCGCTAACCTAGACAAATCAAGTACTTCAAGGCAGAGTAAGGGCACGCATAACAAGGGCTGTTTCTTTTATGTCTCCATGGATAAAACTGCGAAAAATCATGCTGCAATATTTTGCAGAATCACGCTGGTACACTATTGTCGGTGCCACCGCCTTTTACGCAGTAACAAGCTATTGGCTACTTTACGCTGCAGACGAGCACGATTTAATTACCAACGCCGACTTTATTTACTGGCTGGCGGTCACCGCCTCTACAGTGGGCTATGGTGATTTATCTCCCGGCACGCCAGCGGGAAAACTGGTTGTAGCGCTTTACGTCATACCGCTTGGTTTGAGTATCTTCGCCATGGTAATTGGCCGGATTGCAGCTTGGGTTTCATTAACGTGGAAGAAAGGATTGTTGGGTATGAATAGCTTGATGCTAGATGAACATATCTTAGTAATTGGGTGGAATGAGCAGCGTACTATGCTGCTGCTTGATTTAATACTTCAAGAACGCGATGCCATGCCAGAGCGCCCCGATATTGTGCTGTGCGTGAAGGCCGATATCACTAATCCCATGCCTGGCGTGATTGAGTTCGTGAAGGTAGATTCGTTTAACAAAGACGAAGATATGGATCGCGCTTGCGTGTCCACCGCCCGAACTATTCTTATCGATAACCCACAAGACGATGTCACCATGACTACCGCGCTGTATTGTACTAAGCGAAATCCTGATGCACATCAGGTGGCTTATTTTGATGATGATAGCCTAGTCAGCTTACTTCAGGATCACTGCCCTAAAGTGGAGTGTACACCGAGCGTGGCAATAGAAATGTTAGTTAAAGCCGCTTTTGATCCTGGTTCAAGTATGCTTCATCACGACTTGCTGAGTATTGAAGAAGGCCAGGCGCAATTTTCAGTAAAAATCCCAGAAAGTAGCCACGCCATTTCTGTTGCTAAGTTATTTATTAATTTGAAACGTAAACACGATGCCATCTTTATTGGTTATGCGCCAAATGGCCTTGTGAAAGAAATGGTGGTAAACCCACCGTTGGACGTTACATTAAACCCGGGAGACACCTTGTTTTATATTGCTGAGCGCCGCATTAATGCAATTAACTGGTCTTCTCTAGACGCTGATTAAGAGGCGTAAACATGTTTAGTAAACTATTTAAAAAATCAGAACCTAAAAAACCTAAGTCGCCAGAAATAATGGGGCTTTATTTAGGTGGCTCTTTCGAGTTAGATAACTTGAAACTTTCGCTATTAGAACCGGAGCTCACTATTGAAGGTGCAGCCCGTTCTCAATTAATTCAAGCGGTAGGTGAAGCGCCCTTAGATACAGGTGGCACTCTGCTTCGCTTTTACACCGACGACGATGGATTTTTACAAGTGGTCACCGACGGCGGCTTGTCTGAGAATCACATTACCGATGTTAAGCTGTGGCACTTTTATGAAACGAAAACAATTGGTAATACTGCTCAGTGGAACGAATGCTTGAAAAACGTTATCAGCCAGCCCACCTATGAGCTTGAAGGTAAGGTCTATACCCGCGTGTGGGGGGCAGTGGGCGATGAGTCACCGCCTGTTGCCGTCACTGAAACTACCTATGAAGAAGATGGTGATGTGAGTACTACTGATCAGTTTATGATGCTGTATGAACGCCCAATCAGTAATGACAGAGTTGAAACCCTGCTTGTTGTGGGTGAAGAAAAGCAAGTAGGTAATAATTTAGATAGATGTTTGGTGATTTCAACGGGGTTTGACGTTGAACCTGCAGATATCACTATAAACGGTTAATAAAAAGGGAATAACTATGGATACGATCATGCAATCTTTGGCTGGCCTGGATAACTTTGCGCTTTACTTCGGCTTGTCGATTGTCTTTTTGTTTATCTTCAAGTTGGTGTACGCATTAGTCACACCTCACGATGAATGGAAGCTGGTAAAAGAAGAGAAAAACGTTGCCGCTGCCATCGGCTTTGGTGGCGCTATAATCGGTTTTGCTATCGCCCTTGGCAGCGCAGCTTCAAACTCGGTTGCTGTAATAGATTTTGCTATTTGGGCGCTTGTTGCTGTGATTGCACAATCCCTAGCGTTTGCCATTTTGCGTTTCAGCTTTATGCCGAAAATCGCTGAGCGCATAAACAATAACGAAGTTTCTGCGGGTGTTATGCTTGCCAGCATGTCTATTGCCGTAGGCTTACTCAATGCCGCTTGCATGACCTATTAAGGGGGCAGCGATGACTGATAAACGAAACACTCAGCTTGATGTTGTTGATAGCGTGCAAGGTGAGAAGCCCGCATTAAAACGCACCAAACATATTGACCTTGGTCGCATGCGCAAAGGTTTTAGCGTGAAGCCTTTAGCATTGGGTGTGGCCAGCGTTATTTTAAGTGGTTGTGGCGGCGAAAAAGAAGACGCCACCATTTACACCTCGCTAGAAGACTGTAAACAGGATTTTCCTGATGCAGTAGAGCGCTGCGAAGCTGCCTACCAGACAGCGGTCGACGAGGCCATGCGCACCAGTCCGCGCTTTAGCTCTGAGTACGACTGCGAACATGAATTTGGCCCTAACCAGTGCCAATATGTGAATAATAGTAGCGGCAGCTTTTTCATGCCGTTCATGGCAGGCTACATGGTGAGCTCTCTGCTATCGCCAAATCGCTATTACTCACAGCCCTTATATACTTCCTATTCATATAATTCACCGTTTCGTTCACGCTGGATAACGGCAGACGGCTATGTGTTCGACGGCGACATTCGCAAAAGAAAATATCGCGTAAACAAAGACGTTTATAAGCCTAAGCCTACCGTGAACCGCACAATGAAACGAGGCGGGTTTGGTAGCAGCGTTCGTGCAAAATCGTCTTGGGGTAGCAGCAGCCGTAAAGGCGGCTGGGGCGGATAACTATGTTTAGAATGCCTTGCCAGCCTCGCAAGGGCTGGCAGCAGTTGGCTAACGAGTTTGGTTTTCATTTCCACACCATGTATGGCGAGCCGTATTGGGATGAAAGTGCCTACTACCAATTCACGCTAGCGCAAATTGAAAACGACATTGAAGACCCCACAGCCGAGCTACATCAAATGTGCTTGGCAGTGACCGAAGATGTGGTTAATAGTGAGGAATTACTTACTCGTTTTCGAATTCCAGAGCAACATTGGGACTTAGTAAGAGACAGCTGGCAGGAAAGAGCCCCCAGTTTGTATTCACGCCTTGACCTTGTCTACAGCGGCAAAGGGCCGGCAAAGCTTCTTGAAAATAATGCAGATACGCCCACCAGCTTGTATGAATCTGGGTTTTGGCAGTGGCTGTGGCTTTCACAAAATGTGGATGCCGGCAAACTCGCCCTGCACGCTGATCAGTTCAATAGCTTGCAAGAAAAACTAGTTCATCGCTTTCGCGAAATAGCATTGCACTACAACATTAATCAACTGCACATGGCGTGTTGTAAAGATACCGTAGAAGACCGCGGAACAGTGCAGTACCTACAAGACTGCGCTACAGAGGCCGGGCTTTTAGCTGACTTCGTTTTTATTGAAGACATTGGGTTGGCGGACACGGGCGTTTTTACCGATCTTCAAGACGCGCCAATTACCGACTGCTTCAAGCTTTATCCTTGGGAGTTTATGCTGCGCGAAGAGTTTGGCGATGTGTTAGAAGATGCCCAAGTTAATTGGATAGAGCCCCCATGGAAATCGATAATTTCCAATAAAGCCTTGCTTCCTCAGCTTTGGAAGAAATTTGAAGGCCACCCTAACCTGCTTCCCGCTTATTTTTCAGATGAAATAAACACAAACACACTATCAGGAAAGTGGATTAAAAAGCCTCTGTTTTCTAGGGAAGGCGCGAATGTTTCTATCATTGAAGGTGGAATTGAGAATAAGCTTAGCGATGGTCCTTACGGCGAAGAAGGCTATATTGTTCAAGCATTTGAACCTTTACCCGTTTTTGAAGGTAACCATACACTCATAGGTAGTTGGTTGGTAGATGACATGCCAGCAGGTATTTCAGTAAGAGAAGATGCATCTGCTATTACCCAAGATCTCTCTCGCTACCTTCCTCATATTATTTTGTAATCTACTTTAGGGGCGTTCGATGAAGCCGCTTTCTTTCCAAATTCGCGTTCTGCTGACGCTAGGTGCATTGTTAATAGTCATAGAAGTAGCAAACTTACTCACCGGCAATGCACTTAATCAGTTTGGTGTAGTGCCTCGTACACTTTCAACCTTGCCATATATATTCACAGCCCCTTTCCTTCACGGTACACCCACGCATTTGATGGCTAACTTGGTGCCTCTTTTGCTGTTCATGTGGCTTACTATGCAGTGGGGAAAACGCACGTTTCTTATCGCTACGCTAAGCGCACTGCTTATAGGTGGTTTGGGCGTGTGGCTGTTCGGTAGAAGCGCTACGCATATTGGCGCGAGCGGCATGGTATATGGCTACTTCGGCTTCCTCGTGCTAGCAGGATTTAGAAGTAACAAAGTGCGGTATTTGCTTATTTCACTAGTAGTTGCAGCGCTATACGGAGGAATGCTGGTTGGTGTGCTTCCCACATCCAAATTTATTTCCTTTGAATATCATCTGTTTGGCTTTATTGGCGGCTTATTTGCCGCATGGCACTGGGCACGCTAATTAGTTTACGTATAATTAGCCTCAAGATAAGACGTTGTAATTAGATATGTCAGCAGTACAAGAACCTACACAAAAAAACCAAGGCTTTTTCGGCAACCTCGCGTTTAACATTGTTATTCCTGTGGTGCTAATGAGCTATGCAAGTTCGGAAGATTACCTAGGCCCTGCGTGGAGCATTGTGGCGGCACTCAGCTTTCCTATTGGTTATGGCCTATGGGATTTAAAAGAGTCGGGAAAGGTCAACGGCTTTTCCATTTTAGGCATTATCAGCGTACTACTTACCGGCGGGTTTAGCTTACTTAAACTGCCCGCAGAGTATATTGCGATAAAAGAAGCCGCTATCCCAGGCATTATCGGTATTGCTGTACTGGTAACCCAATACTCCAATAAACCCTTGGTCAAAATGCTTATTTTGAACGACCAAATCATAAACTGGCCACACCTAAACCAAGTTCTTGATGCGAAAGGAAAGCAGAGCGAGTTTAAAAAGAAAGTCGCGGTTAGCTCTTACATCGTAGCCAGTTCGTTTTTCCTCTCTTCTGCACTAAATTATATCTTGGCAAAAATGATATTGGTCAGTGAGCCAGGCACTACGGCCTACACTGAAGAACTTGGCCGAATGACTGCGCTTAGCTATCCAGTCATTGTGATCCCGAGCATGATTTTGCTTATTGCAGCGCTCTGGTATTTATTCGCTCAAATCAAAAAAATTACTGGCGAAGAACTCGATAACTTTATTAATCAGTAAAAAGACAATCGATAAGGGGCTTAACGCCCCTTTAACATGCCCTTCCCTACGACTGAAGCTATTACATATCTCGTAATTTAGGCGACTAAAGCATTTTCCTGAAGCGCAGAAGCATACTAGCCATCAAATTCCCACACCGCTTTTAACCAAAAAGCGTGAGTATTACGTATACTCTCAATGATAAAAATAACGCGTTCTATCAGAACATGTTGGCGCTAATTTAAAGCTCGCATAGCACCTCTAACTGTGCGCCAGCAGCACTGCATATAGCATGCAATCTCGCGCCTTCATGTTCACACTAAGACGGTTCAATACAAAACGGCGAATTATGCTGACAATAAAAGACTTAAAGAAATCTTTTTCAAAGACAGGGGCTCCGCTCATCAACAACCTTAACCTTACCGTAAAGACAGGTGAATCGGTGAGTATTCAGGGGGCTTCTGGCTGCGGTAAATCTACCTTGCTGTCGCTTATTGCTGGATTTGAGACGCCCGACGGAGGAGATATTTCGGTAAATGGATTGTCGATTGCTGGCAATAGCAAACTCGATAATACATTTAAAGCGAAGGATATTGATAGTTTTCGCAAACAGCATTTAGGTATTGTGTTTCAAAGCTTCAATCTATTCGACTGCTTTAATGCGTGGGACAACATTGCCTTTACTGCAAGGCTAAAAGGTAATGTAGATAACGACTACCAATTAGCGTTAATGGAGCAGCTTGGGATATTACCCCTAGCGCAAAAGCCGCTAAGTCAGTTATCTGGCGGTGAACAGCAGCGCTGTGCCATTGCTAGAGCACTTGTACATCGCCCCTCGCTTATCTTGGCCGACGAACCCACCGGCAATTTAGACGAAACCACTAGCGAAACCGTGTCCGACTTACTCTTTAAAACTTGTAAAGAGGCCAATACTTCTCTTGTTGTGGTAACTCATAGCCAAGACGTCGCAGTAAAAGCAGACGCCGCTTTGCGACTACATAAAGGGGTATTAGAGAGTGTGAAATATAAAACTAAAGAACAAACCTTATCTTCACCAGTAGCAGCAAGCTAATTACAGGTGAAAAACGTTAGCGATATGCGCCCTGTGAAAAAGACACCGAAAACAGCAAGTAGGAAAATAACGTGCTACGCACTCTACTGTTAACACTTTCTAGCTTACTTGCAATGGCAAGGCACAGGCCGTGGGAGCCATTGCTCATTATGGCCGCAATTATACTGGCCAATGCTGGCTTGGTTGCCGTTTTGCTTATAAACGAAGGCGCTACACAAGGTGAACTGTTACAGTCAAAGCAAGGGCTTACCTTGGGCAGTATCATCACCCCAGCAGACAGCAGAACTCGCTTTGCACAAAGTGATTATGCCACGCTTCGCAAGCAGGGTTTTACCCAGCTTGTTGCGATAGCTGAACGAGACATCACCCTATCGTGCAATGGCAGCGAGCCCACAGCAACAACTCTCACATTACTCGGTGTTGATACTCAGCCTCTTTTAGGAAGTGCATTTAGAAAGAGAGGTTTTGAAGCGCCTGCCCAAAACGATAGCGCTCTTTCGCTTTCCTATTTATCGCCAAATGCGAAGAAATTTAGTGAAATGGAAAACCAGCAGACGCCAGCGGGACGCGAATTGCGCTCAAATTCTGGGGGCGACTTCGCTGTAAATGGGCTTATTCACCCCTTAACGAACGCAAAACTGGCCTGTCACGACACGCTCAATGAAATCGATAGAAAATCCGCGCCAAGTCCCTATTGGCCTGCAACGGTAAGCGCGTATGTGAGCAGCTTTGCTCCGCAAAATACAATTTTAATCTCTATCGATGAATTTTACAGAGGCGGGGTAACGATTGAGAATGATGAACCTGTTAAGCCTGTTATTCCTGACAATGCTAAACGCGCGCAAGAGAAACAAGCAAAGCAACAGAAAGCTTACGTCCCACTTTCCGGGTTTATTGCACTTTCATCGCTATCACATCAGCATTTAACCCAAATAGAAACCCTACTTGGAATACCTGTAAAGCAAACCACTAGCAATACAGACAATGACACCGGTTCGTTGCCAGATAGTTTTAGACTAAATCTTTGGGCGATGAGTGGACTGATGGGCGTTGTGGCGCTTTTTATAGTACTTAACGCGCTAAACTTGATGTACCGCACGCGGCTACCCAATATCATTCGTTTACGGCAGCTGGGCATATCTCAGCGAATTTTAAGCGTTGCCTTATTCACCGAGTTGCTTGTTTACTGCGTAATAAGTATTCCAATTGGTATGTTCATCGGTTTTCAAGCGGCGTCATGGTTGTCACCTGTGATAAACGGTACATTTACGTCATTGTTTAACGCCGTATTTGTTAACCCTGACGTTAATCTGCTTTTTACCTTCGGTTTCGCTTTAACAACGACCTTTATATCGCTGGTTGTTTTTTCGTTAGTTTCTATCATTAAGCTTTCAAATGCCCTAACCGTAGCGCCTGCCAAAAAAGAAAACGCGTTAGGCCAGTTTGCCGTAGGTCTTATCTCATCATGTGCCCTACTACTGTTATTTATCGCTGAGAAGTTCGTATCTTCTACTGCTTCAGCACTTTTCTTTGTTGCATTGTTACTCCTTACCAGCTGCGCACTAGTACTTCTTTGGTTACCCATTTTGTCTAAGCTGCTGACTAGATTTGTACCAAAACAGTGGCCCGTGTTTCACTACGTCATTGCTAATATGCATTTACTGTCTAGTAAAACCCGTCTTGCCGTTTGTGCATTCTTTATCGCGCTTACCGCAAATATTGGTATGAATACCATGACGGACAGCTTTAGAGACGCCACTAAACATTGGTTAACGCAAAGGCTTTACGCGCCTTTCTATCTGTACACCGACGCGCCACTTAGACGTATTGAATCGTTATCTACCAAATCGTTACCAACGCTTGCTTTAACTCCTTTACTTAAAGCAGAGGGAGCTGTTATTGGCTCACATGCTCAAGAAGAGACACATGAAGTCAGTAACATCTCGCCCACCCACGTTTCTATCAGTAGCTACCCCGTTCACCAAAACGGTAAAAAGGCGCTTGTCCTCGAAGATGTAATAAACAACGACCTCAACACAGTGTGGCGTGAGTTTACAGAAGGGAAAGGGGTATTCATCAATCAGCAATTAGCGTTTGCCCTTAACGCAAAGTTAGGACACACGCTAGATATAGAAAATATTCGCCTTCGTAAAACTACGAATTCAAGTTCTTCGGCGGTTAATACATCTAACGAGGCGTATAGCTCGCCACAAGATAAAACTACTGACCCAACACAAGGCTCACAAAGCAGTTCGTCGAACTCAAACGTATTTGCAGCGACGCCTCAATGGAAAGTACTGGGTATTTATCCCGACTACGGTAACCTGAACGGGCAAATATTGGTGCCTCTTCCCTCGTTTAATCGAAACGATGTCCTTATCAGGGATCAACTTTTTTCCGGTGTAGTGGCTATTTACCCAGAGCCGCCTATTGAGACTAACGTGATAGGCGACAACAAACAAAGCACCTTTGGAAAGGACATCCTCGAACAGCAGCTAAAATCACAGCTAGGAGAACACCGCGAAATTGCCCTTTATACCCGACAAGCGCTGTTAGATACCTCTATGCAGACCTTTGATCGTACCTTTGTATTAACCGACGGCCTTAATATTACCACCCTATTGGTGGCGGGCGTCGCCTTCGCTGTTTCGCTGACGGTACTAACCATAGGCAGCGCAGCGCAGTTATCTGTATTGCGTGCCCTTGGCGTTAGTCAGCTTAAAGTAAAAGTATCCCTGTTTGCGCAATATCTGCTGCTTTGTTTTATCTCAGCCTTGCTCGCTATTCCTTTTGGCGTGTACTTGGCCTATGTCTTTATTCAACAAGTAAACCGGCATGCATTTAACTGGGTGTACCCGCTTTCAATTAATGCAGAGGTTATTCTCTCTAGCGTGGGGTTATCGCTGCTTATCGTTTCACTGGTGCTGTTGTTACCTTTAGGAAAACTTAAGCCGAAAATTGATTTAAGGCAGGAAGTTCAGCTATGAAAAACCATTTAGGTAGTGCCAACACCACGTTTTTGCAATTTAAAGCCAATACTTTTTTAGTACTTATAGCTATTTGTTTCACGTTGAGTGCATGTACTGAAAACCCAAAAGATGAAAACGAAACTCTGGGAACCTCCACGCCAAACGGCTTTTTTGGAAACATGCAGTCGAGTTATTCCTTCACGCCAGTACAGCGGGACTATACTGTTGCATTACCGCGCGATCACATGAGTCATCCCGATTTTCAGTTAGAGTGGTGGTACCTCACGTTTGTGTTAAGCGCTGAAGACGGGCAAGAGTTCGGCCTTCAATATACGCTTTTTCGTTTCAATACTGGGCTAGACGCCCCTCAAAGCACTAAGGCTAATGCTAATGCTAATGCTAATGCTAAAAAGAGTGCTGAAGGTAGCGCCGAAAGTAATGCCAAAAGTAATTACAAAAGTAGCGCCGAAAGTAGTACTAGTCATATCTCTGAAGATAACCTCCATACTAACGCTAATAGCCATATCGCGAGAAACTGGACCAATGGCCAGCAGTGGATGGGACATGCTTCGCTGCACACCGCTGAACAGCATTATTTCGAAGAACGATTTGCAAGCGGTGGTGTAGGTAATGTCTATGTGAATCAACAACCCTTTACGACAGTTATTGACGATTGGGTTTGGAAAGCGGCACAGGCGGAGGTCCAAACAGGTGCAGAAAGTAAAGCCATGTTCCCGTCCGTATTAACTTTCTCTTTCGGGCAAAGCAGCACGCTTCATCCGCTTAAAACACGTGAAAAAATCCCCGCTACCTCTGCAGACAGCTTATCAGAATTAAATGACGCGCCAAGCGTTAGCGCCGTCAAAATAGCGCTTAACCTAAACACCTCTGGGCCTTTCATCAAACAGGGTGATAACGGCTACAGTAAAAAAACACAAGACGAACGCCTTCGCTCCTACTATTACAGCCAGCCGTTCATTAACGCGGAAGGTACGTTAAACATAGAGGGCAATAGCGTAAAAGTTGCGGGTAAAGGCTGGTTTGATCACGAATGGACGAGCCACCTAGCCAACAGTGAAGCCATGGGATGGGATTGGTTCTCGCTGCATTTAGACGATGGAAGTAAATTGATGGCGTTTCGCATGCACGCCATGAATGAAAACATGAAAAATAGCACAAGCAAACACAGCGAAATATTCACAACGGCTAGCTATATAGCGGAAAATGGCACTAAAGAAACTATCGACCAAGCCAACGTATCAATTACGCCAACGGCCTATGAAACAATCAACGAGGGAGAGTCAGCTCGCTCTGCTCCCACCGCTTGGCGTATTCAAATACCAAAAAAAGATATCGACCTATTCATTCGCCCGTTCAAGGAAAGCCAATGGAATAACAGCTTATTTCCCTATTATGAAGGGCGAGTGGAAATAAAAGGCTCCCATTCAGGGAGCGGCTTTATGGAATTGACAGGCTACTAAGGCCTGTTGACCTTTGATATACAGCGAAGCGTAATAGCCCCTAATAAATAGACCAATTGATGCGTTCACTTAGCGATGTCAAAGCCGCCACACCTAGCTGAGAATTACCCACGCTATTAAGCGCTGGCGAAAATACGCATATTGAAAAGCGTCCTGGTACAACAGCCACTATGCCTCCACCTACGCCACTTTTACCCGGCAAGCCTACTTTAAAAGCAAAGCTCCCAGCTTCGTCATACATCCCACTAGTCGCCAGAAGCGCGTTCACTTGTTTGGTTTGATAAGGCGTTAGCACCTTTTCATTTGCGCAAGTAGAAAAACCTGCGTTAGCAAGAAAGCTCGTTGAGCGCGCCAAGTCCTCACAACTCATTTCTAGCGCACAGTTGTGAAAATAATTACGAAGCACATCTTCCACTTCGTTTTCAAAATTTCCGTAGGCTTTCATCAAATATGCCATTGCTGCATTGCGAGAGCGGTGCTCGTATTCAGACTCCGCCACCACCTTATTTACCACGATATCGCCGTTACAGCTTAAGCGTCTTACGAAATCTCGCATGGCAATATAAGGGGAAGCGAACCGAGATTGCACCATATCACTAACCACCAGCGCACCGGCATTAATGAAGGGGTTGCGGGGAATACCGTTTTCATATTCCAACTGTACAAGAGAATTAAACGGCAGGCCGGATGGCTCGCATCCAACTCGCTCCCACATGGTTTCACCGTAGTGATTGATAGCTAAAACAAGATTAAAGACTTTTGAGATACTTTGAATAGAAAAAGGAACGCTCGCATCGCCTATCGACGTTATTTGACCGTTTGTATCGCAAATTGAAATGCCAAATTGCCGTGGATTAACCGTGGCCAACGCAGGGATGTAGTCGGCAACTTTTCCCATGCCCAACATGGGCTCAACTTCATCATAGATATCTTGAAGTAGTGCCAGCATTTCGTTTTTCATAGTTCCCCTTTCCTGCTTACCACAGATAAAAATAAAGCGCCTTGTTATAAAAACGCTGGCGCTTTAATTTCTATACAAACAATGTAGCGATTAGTTACAGCGCCAATCTTCCTTAAAGTCACACAAGCCATCATCATCTTCGTCTGACGTAAGCTCAATGTTGGTCGATACCTTTTCTGATACTTTATTTGAATCGGAATCGATTATTACTGGCTGTTTTTTATCGATAAAACTGAAGATTGTTTTTGCAATATCTGTGTTATCAATTTGCCCCATAAGCGATTGATAACCAGCACCAAAAGCAAATACTTCAACATCTACACCAGTGTGACCGCCTGTTGTCCACCCCGTGTTTGTTTTGGTGTCTAAGAAGGTTTTTACTGCCATGAAGCGAGTTTCATCATCTTGGTTTGATACGCTATCTAGCGTGGCAAGCTCTTCTTCACTCAACGACAAGCCAAGCTTCTGCGCCACAAATTCGCCAGGGTTCTCTTCATTTGCCATCTCTAAAGCAATTGTCATTACCGAGGCTGACATAGACTTAAGATGTTCAGGGCTCCAGCGGTAGTCGCCGTTTGCGCCAATGGTTAAGCCACCTGTGCTGTGATCCGCCGTCAAAATAACCAAGGTGTCAGGATTCGTTTTTACATAATCTCGCAAATATTCCATGGTTTGCGCTAAGTCGTGCATCTCAGCCATGGCAGACGCGATATCGTTTGCGTGACCAGCCCAATCTACTTGACTTGCTTCAACGAGAAGAAAGAACCCATTGTCGTTTTCTAAGTGTTTAATAGCATGTTGAGTTAGGTACTCAAGACGATTTTTGCGCTTGTCATCCAATACCGCAGGCAGCGCTACTGGAGCAAACAGACCGAGAACATTACTTCCCGCAGGCACTGAAGCCAGACGGTTATATGAATCGGCATATTCGTAGCCAGCATCAATAAACTGCGCCAAAATATCTCTGTCATCGCGTTCAAAGTAAGACGTTCCACCGCCTAGCATCACGTCAGCGACAAACTTACCGTCCACGCGAACATCAAAGAAATCTTCAGCTATTTCGTTGTAGTTCTTACGGCTTTCGTTATGCGCAATGTATGACGCAGGTGTCGCATGAACAATTTGAGACGTTACTGCCAAACCAGTACGCATGCCTTTACTCTTAGCATGGTACATAACAGAGTTTACTGGTTGTTTATTTACATCAACACCAATTGCACCGTTGTATGACTTAACGCCAGTAGCAAGAGCGGTTGCAGCAGCGGCTGAATCGGTAACGTAACCAGATACTTGCGCAGGATACGTGGAAGCATTGCCCACTAAAATATCGTCAAACACAACCGATTCGATTTTCGGTGTTGACGGGTCATCTACATAATTACGATAAGCCGTGGTATAGGCAGGCCCCATACCGTCGGCTACAACCATTATTATATTTTTCGGTACACCTTTAGTTTGCGTACCGGTTGCACTTGCTGATTCGGTCATAGATTCAGTGATACCACAACCCGCAAGAACAGCAATAGACGCACAACTTAGTAGTGATGTGCGAACAAATTGTTTAATCATTTAAACTTCCCTGAGTAAGTAAGGTACCTACTGGCCTGGATACCCGCAGATACAACAATAACGACACTATCGCGAATGATTCTTTGGTGATCATAAAGGTGTTAGCAAAGCGATAAGATGTAATAGTGTAAAGCAGGCTGGCAAGATGCTCAAAGCTTTTGGACAAAATAACGCAAGCATGAGATGACCAGATGGTCATCTCATTAAATTAGCAACTTTAAAGAAGGAAGCGACTACTTATTTTGTGATGAGAGGTATTCGCGCATGCGCTGTTGTGCCACGTCAACGAGCATGTCGGGCTGGAATTTGGAGATAAACCTGTCACATCCAACTTTTTCTACCATGGCGTCGTTGAAGCTTCCGCTTAATGATGTGTTGAGTGCTATAAATAAATTGCTCATACGAGGATCGTTACGCACTTCAGAAGTAAGCCGATAGCCGTCCATTTCTGGCATTTCTGCGTCGGTAAACATTAGCAAAATTTCGTCGGTTGGGTTCTTCCCCTCATCGGCCCACTTCTTCAGCAGCGCTAACGCTTCAGCGCCGTTTTTACGTTCGATGATTGTTATACCTAGCTGCTCTAACGTATCTTTAATCTGTTTTCTTGCTGTGCTTGAGTCATCTACTATCAACACTTTCTTGCCTAAGAAGTGGTTAACAATGTCTTTATCTAGCACTTCTTCAGAGATAGATGTGTCGTAATCGATGATTTCCGCGAGTACTTTTTCAACATCGATGATTTCTACCAGCTCTTGTTTACCCTCAACATTCACCTGAGTTATGGCGGTTAAATAATTGGATTTTCCAATGCCGCTAGGGGGTGGCTGAATGGTTCCCCACGATGTATTCACTATGTTTTTCACTTCACCAATAATGAAGCCCTGCACGCTTCTGTTATATTCAGTGATAATGACATTCTTCGCTGTTGCTTGCGTAGCTGCACCGCGCATTTTGATTGCCTGACGCAAGTCTATAATTGGAATGGAACTTCCTCGGTAGTTCATCACGCCTTTCAGGTTGTGATGTGAACCCGGCATTATATTGAGCTTGGGTACGTTTATAACTTCTTTAATTTTAAAGACGTTCATGGCAAAAATGTGTCGCGTTCCCAGTTGAAAAATCAAAAGCTCAAGCCTGTTCTCGCCAACAAGCTTGGTTCTTTGGTCAACTGACGACAATACACTACTACTCATAACACCCACTTTTCATATTATATATCAACAAGCTAAAACAAAAGCGCCCTCGTATCGGACAAGATTATTTAGCGTGAAGCTTTACGCCTAAATTTACCTTGCTCACACCAGCAAAGCTATTACCCTTTTAGCTAATAGACAGACGAAATAGTCAATACCAGCAAGCGTTTGCAACCTACGTGAGTTATTTTTTACCGACCACTTCTTGCCCCACTGCTGCCCCATTGCCTTAAAACCACCAAACAAAGGTGTCAAAGATTTACAGTATCTAGACTTCTCTCGGCGCCAGTCATTCACAAAATAAATGACCGCAATGCAAAATATATATTTCTATTATTCCAAATCCGGCACTAGGATGAAATGGAATCAACGGGAACGCCCTACAGCGTAAACATAAACAACGTTAAGTATTTTAATTATAGTCGGGAGAGACGCTCATGTCGCAATATCAACAAGACATTGATAACTTCGCCACATTAAAGGCAGCACAAAACGGAACTTGGGAAGGTATCAACCCAGAATTCGCTGCACGCATGAAGGTTCAAAACCGTTTTAAAACAGGTTTAGACATTGCTCGCTACACTGCAAGCATTATGCGCAAAGACATGGCTGAATACGACGCAGATTCGTCTCAGTACACACAGTCACTAGGCTGCTGGCATGGCTTCGTAGGCCAACAAAAAATGCTTTCAGTTAAAAAGCATCAAGGCACAACTAACAAAAGCTACCTTTACCTTTCAGGCTGGATGGTAGCAGCACTTCGCTCTGAATTTGGTCCTCTTCCTGACCAATCAATGCATGAAAAAACATCAGTGTCTGCGCTTATCGAAGAACTTTATACTTTCCTTCGCCAAGCAGATGCGCGTGAATTGGGCGACCTTTTCCACAAGCTAGACGACGCTAAGAAAAACGGTGGTGATGTAGCTGCGATTCAAGCTGAAATCGACAATTACGAAACTCACGTAGTTCCAATTATCGCAGATATCGATGCGGGCTTTGGTAACGAAGAAGCAACCTACCTACTTGCAAAGCAAATGATTGAAGCAGGTGCATGCTGTATCCAAATTGAGAACCAAGTATCGGACGCGAAGCAATGTGGTCACCAAGACGGTAAAGTAACCGTGCCACACGAAGACTTCCTAGCGAAAATCAATGCAGTACGCTATGCATTCCTTGAACTAGGTGTTGATGAAGGTGTAATTGTTGCACGTACAGACTCACTAGGTGCTGGTCTTACCCAGAAGATCCCAGTATCTACATCAGAAGGCGACTTAGCTGCTCAGTACAATGCTTTCCTTAAAACTACCGAAGTTGCAGGGGCAGAAGATCTAAGTGAAGGTGACCTAGTTCTTAAGCAAGGTGGCAAACTGGTTAAGCCTGAGCGTCTACCAAACGGCTTGTTCCGCTTTAAAGACAACACAGGTTTTGACCGTGTAGTACTTGACTGCGTAACGTCACTTAAGCACGGCGCTGACTTGCTTTGGATTGAAACTGAAAAGCCTCACGTTGGCCAAATTGCTGAAATGGTTAACGCTATTCGCGAACAAGTACCAAACGCAAAGCTGGTTTATAACAACTCTCCATCATTCAACTGGACGCTTAACTTCCGTCAGCAAGTATTTGATGCCTGGAGTGAAGAAGGTAAAGACGTTTCTAGCTACGACCGCGCGAAACTTATGTCTGCCGACTATGATGACAGCGAGCTAGCAGCTGCGGCCGACGAGAAGATTAAGAGCTTCCAGGCTGACGCAGCACGCGAAGCGGGTATCTTCCACCACCTTATCACGCTACCGACTTACCACACTGCAGCGCTGTCTACTGACAACCTTGCAAAAGGTTACTTCGGTGAAGAAGGTATGCTTGCTTATGTTCGCGGTGTTCAGCGTCAAGAAATTCGCCAAGGTCTAGCGTGCGTTAAGCACCAAGCGATGGCAGGTTCTGACCTAGGTGATACACACAAAGAGTACTTCTCTGGTGAAGGTGCACTTAAAGCGTCTGGTGAAGATAACACCATGAACCAGTTTGACGTATAACGTAAACAGGCAATGAGTTAAACGGAAAGCATCCCAACCTTTCCTACAGGGCACCTTCGGGTGCCCTTTTTTGTGCGCGTCATTCACTTCACTTATGCTTTTTGCATAAAACAAAAAAAGCCATATTTTCCTAAATTTCATAAAAAAACAATATAAC
>NZ_JAFLMX010000340.1:0-9060 GCF_017849675.1 Alteromonas sp. AO-Serp | reverse complement strand
CCGGTAGGTAGTGCGAAGGGTCGCCGGAAAACAGCAGAGTAGCGCCTTCCTCTAGGTGCAAGTTCACTTTGCTTTTAAGACGAATAGGACCGTCTACTTGCCATGTTCCTTTGGGCACAACAACAATACCGCCGCCGCTGGCAGAAGCCTTGTCAATTACACGTTGAATTGGCGCTCGCGCTGCGCTTAGTGAAGTATCACTCACATCAACCATAAATTTTTCATTTGGAATATTCGGCAGCTGGATCTGATTTACAATTTGCTCAGCAATTTTCCAGTCTTCGTCAGTAGATGCCGACACATAGGAACAAGTTAGAAGGGTCACAATAAACGCCACCCATCCCAAAGCCCGGCGGTGTGTGAAACGGCTGGGGTAGCTACTCATAGAACGGTCAACGTCAGGTATAAAGTGCAGCATAAAAGCTCCATTATTTAAGTCGTAACTGATTACGTTTAAGAAACAAAATATTCACATCACGACAATAATGCCACCGGTGGCATTATTAATCAAAATAATGTTACTGTCCGCTTAACCACGGCACGATCTTTATCTTTCTGATCAGTTTACTTTGCGCTTAAGTGCGGCTTTTTCGCTTTCACTTAAAAAAGCAATTGCCAGCGCATTCTCTTGCGCTTGTTTAATATGAGAAGGCATAAGGCCAGCTTGCTTAGCTGCAACGGAGAATTCGTGATCTAGCTCTACACCTTGAACTGCCGGGTCGTCGGTATTCAGACAGGCGAGTATGCCGTGATCCAAAAAGGTGGTTAACGGGTGCTCAGTTAATGATGTGACCGTGTTCGTCAATACGTTGCTGGTTAAACAGCTTTCAATACCAATACGGTTGTCGCGCAAATAGTCCATTAGCTTAGCATCATTAACAGCATTAACGCCGTGTCCTATACGCACAGCACCTAAGTCGTTAATGGCTTGCCAAATACTCTGCGGGCCTACTGCTTCACCTGCATGAATTGTTATAGGCAGCTCTTCGCGGCGTACTTTTGTAAAGTGTTCTATGAACATGTTGCCAGGAAAGCCTTTTTCATCCCCCGCCAAATCAATTGCAGCTATATGCGCTTTACAGGCCAAGATTGAATCTAGCTCATGCTGACATACTTTTGCGCCATAAGAACGCGACAAAATACCGATGAGATTAACTTTAACATCGTGATTTTTAGTTGCGCTTTTTACACCGTCTATCACGGCCTCAACCACACCTTGAGTTGGTAGCCCGTGACTTTCACCCATAAAATAAGGACTAAAACGCAGCTCTGTGTAGTCAATACCCTGCTTAGCCGCATCTTCTACATTCTCTATCGCCACCCGTTTGCAGGCGTCGAGACTGCCTAACACCTTAACGCCCCAAGTAAGCTTATCTAAAAATGACACCAAATCGGGGGCGATCTCCATTACTTGAACATGCGGTCGCAAGCCCTCTAACGAATAAGCTGGCAAACAAATGTTAAATTGCTGACCAAGCTCCAGAATCGTCTGCAGACGCACATTGCCATCTAAATGACGATGTAAATCAAGTAATGGAAAGTTTTTATTTATCATGGAAATACGATGAGTTAAGGCGTAAGCCCTACTATACCACTTGGCGCTGTAAACCTCGCACTCTTGCAGAAAATAACTTTTTTATAGTGGGACAAAACAGTGCTTTTTTTGAAGCAAAATTTGTTTTAAGTTCGCTCTTGGCATCTAACTTTACTCTATCGATGCTTTTCTTGATTACTTTTCATAATTTTTAGTAGCAACGAGCCAGTTGCTCGTTGGCGTGCGCCTTGTCAACAGGCTAAATACCACCAAAGAGCAACAGGCCTCTTATTATCACCCAAAAACACTAACAGGAGCACAGTCATGTGCGGAAAATGTATAGAAGGCTGCTATTTAGCAGGCTGGCGTAATGGCGTGTATTCATTCGAACATATGCAAGAAGAACCCGATTTTATGGGGAAAGATGTAAAGGCAGCCCATGGCTTGGTGGAAGCGGTATGCTCATTAGGTTCTTCGCTCAATGAGCTCCACGCACTTGGATTAGCGGACTCGCCAATGATAGCTTGGGCAGGATGGATTTATTCGAGAAACGAATTGCACACCCAAATCGATTTAACACGGCATGACGACGTTCTCAAATATCAGAGGGCCTTACGTCATTCAAAAGAAAGTAAATGGGCTGAGATTAATGCCCTCTACCCGAACATTGCGAAGTTTTTAGATAACCTAACGCTTCAAGACATTGCTAATACCCTCGATGAAGCGCTTCTCGATGAAATTGAGACATGCCTTCTTGCTCTTCATGGTAACGGGTATTACACCTTTGAATTCGTAAAGTCTATGTTCGCCGCCGAAGGGCTATTCCCCATTATTGAGCTTACTGATACTGCAAAGCCGTCACTGTTTGTTGACCATGCACTTGAAATATTCTTACTAACCGAACATCTTTTACACTTTCGCCCATTGTCTTGGGCGCTTCGTGTGGCGTTAACTGTTGACTTAACGTGCGATTTCGACAGCTTTCATATGGCGTGGCGTCGATACACCGCTAACCGCGTGTTAAACGCGCTTCTAATAAATCGCAATTTGAAAGGTGTGTACGCTTTAGCAAGTACACTTGAACTCAATACCGTTCACGCTATATGTCAGCGGAACGTAGCGAATAAACACTTACTTACTCAGCTATTAAGCGTCGTAAACAACTGTAAAGGCGACACTTATATTGAACCTAAACGTCTAGCCGCGCACATCACTTCATTGATCTCAGTGTAAATGCTTACTCCTTACACTTTGATATTTTGAGATAGGGTGACTCGGTGAATGGTTAAGTACAGCTCGTTATGACAGTCAAATACGTGCGAATCTAACTTAATCATTATAAGACGCGATGAAATGCAGTGCTCGATATCATAGAGTACTTTGGGCATGCCTTACCAAGAACAACGCCTTGGTAAGGCTATTCGCATTACATTTCTTTTTTAAGGGTTTTCGCAACCGCTAAAACTAGGTCTGCCGACGGGCGAACTTTGAAGTCTGGGTTAACATAGCTAAACAAAACCTGCCCTTTTTTATTGAGCATGAAGATGCTGGGTGCTGGTAAAACACTATTACCGCTTTCATCTTTTGTTAAGTTAATGCCATAGGTTTTGTACTTTAACTCAGTTACAGTATCTAAATAGAATCCAACACCGAACTCGCGAATAGTGTCTAG
This sequence comes from Alteromonas sp. AO-Serp, assembly GCF_017849675.1. Taxonomy (NCBI): domain Bacteria; kingdom Pseudomonadati; phylum Pseudomonadota; class Gammaproteobacteria; order Alteromonadales; family Alteromonadaceae; genus Alteromonas; species Alteromonas sp. AO-Serp. The sequence goes on along the minus strand of NZ_JAFLMX010000340.1, from coordinate 5,854 downwards.
TTTGTCGTCGGATAAAAGCGTAACCAAGAATTCTGTTTCAAGCTTTTGCTCTTGCAAGCGCTCTGGTGATTCAGGTGAAATGGCCAAAATCTGATAGCCCATATCCACCAAGTCTTTTTCAATATCTTTAAGCTGGGCAAGCTGCTCATTACAATACGGGCACCACCCGCCGCGATAAAAAAGTACAATGCTGGGCTTTTGCATGGTAAGCGCTTGTAAGCTTACCGGCGAGCCATCTGCCATTTTAAGCGTTGTTTTAGGCGCCACTTGACCATTAAGCAACGGCGTTACTGAATCTGCATCTTCTGCAATAGTGCCGCGCTCCAAAGCATACGCATTTGATGCGCCTGCTATACAGCCGAACATTAACATCGCCATAGCCACTAGTCTCTTCATCAACCCTCTCCGTTATCATTTTTGTTTGTTTAGTTTTTGGTTATCCGCGCTTTGCGCGATGTCCAATATGACCGAGAAGCTTCACTAGAAATTTCGCGCACCAATAAATAAACCGACAAATACTTGTATTGGGCGCTACTCACCTACAGCGAAATTTGCTTTTTACTGCTACTATAGCGCCAAAACTTGCTATGCCACTTTTTTACATAGCACACGGGGTTAACTTCAAGCCTCCTAAGAACAAAGCAGGAACACCATGGCTCTTAAAGCGACCATTTTTAAAGCTGACATATCCATAACGGATATGGATCGCAATTACTATAACGACCACAACCTTACGATTGCCCGTCACCCTTCTGAAAATGACGAACGAATGATGCTGCGCGTGGTTGCGTTTATTGTTAATGCTCATGAACGCCTACAGTTTACCAAAGGGCTGTCTGACGATGACGTTCCAGATTTATGGCAAAAGAGTTTTAGCGATGAAATAGAGCTGTGGATTGAGTTAGGCCAACCCTCTGAACAGCGCATCAAAAAGGGCTGCAATCAAAGCCAACAAATGATGATTTATTCCTACGCCGACAACAGCTTCGACGCGTGGTGGAAGAAAGAACATAACAAGCTACAAACCAAAAAGAACTTATCAGTTTTCACTTTGCCAGAGTCGCTTGCCGCTACTTTGGCCAATGCTGTTCATCGCTCTATGCAAATACAGGTTACTATTCAAGATGGGCAAATGTGGCTAACCATTGAAGGTGCAGATGTCACCGAGAGCGTTGAAGTGTCTATAGAGAAGCACTTGTAATGAAAAAACTCTCTGCCGTTCAACTCAAACAGCAAACACTGGTCTTTAGTGTAGCCGATAGCCTTGAAGCACAAGCGCTTGAAGAGTTAAATGGTATGCAACAGTGTTGGTTTGACGTTCAGTATCACCAATTCCCGGGTTCCTTACTGCTTCGCTTTCAATTCGAAAATGAAGAAGCGGTGTCAAACGCTGAGCCCGAGCTAAAGAAGTGGCAGCGAAAATTAAGCGCAGCGCTGCTTAAAAAAGGCGTAGTGTTAAAAGATATGCGTCGACATCTTATATTCACCACACAAGGCCCAGAAGAGTAACCCACATCACGCTTTGCAGAACAGGGTATCCAACTTCTTTGTTCAATCTTAGCTAGGTTTGTTTTTGGTTATAAACCTTTCATTTTTCCTCATAAAGTCTACTTACACTTTATCAGGTAAGTAGGCTAGACTGGTCTCGTCGAATATTCAGCTTGCCGAATATGACAATAAAACGGCAGGCATTTTGAACGTTTACAATGGATATTTGAACACACCATGTTGACCGGCTTTGAAACAAGCCACTATCCCAGCAAAAGGAGCTTCACAATGAAAACTAAAGCAATGGCGTTAGCACTGTTACTGTCTTTAATGGGCTGCACTGAGTCTAGCGAAGAGACGAAAAGCGAAGTAAAAAAAGAGATGGAAAAAGCGGGCGAAGCGACAGCAGACGCCTATGACAGCGCAAAAGAAAGTGCTGCAGATTCTTGGGATAAAACCAAAGACGCGACCTCTGAGGCGTATGAAGACGGTAAAGAAATGGCTTCTGATGCCTTTGATGACGGCAAAGAGATGGCTTCAGACGCATATGAAGATGGCAAGAAAATGGCCTCTGACGCGTATGACGCAACGGCTGAGAAAGCAGGCGAATTTAAAGACGCCGCAGCGAAAAAAGCTTATGAAGCTTGCGTAAAAATGAAAGAGCAAATGGGCGGCGACGTTAGCGAGTGTGACGATTAATTTAATCTTCCAGCGAAAAGCAAATTTGAAAGCGAACCTTCGGGTTCGCTTTTTTTTTGCTGTTTAATCAAACAAAAGTGAGTCATTCACGCTATTCACACCCGGCTAAAATCACAGCATCTGGTGTTATAGTTAAAGGGGCGACCCTAAGCAACGTATTAATACCTAAAATATTGTTCCCTTTGGGAAGCACGGCCACTTCCACTGGCCCCACTTCGCACGTATTTCCTATACGAACCGAGTTTAATTGATACTGAGATATTTTAACGATCTTTCCATTTGCCATTCTGGCAGCAGAGGTTCTGGTGGCAAGAAGCTTTTGATTTTTTGTTAGCGCGTCGAACGTAGCTTGATTGAGGGTTAATAAGCTTGAACCCGTATCTAATAGAAACGAAGCCTTTATGTTCGATTCTAGGGTCGCTTCTAGATACAGTGTTCCACCTTTGCTTTGTGAAAGAGGAATATTTTGCTCTATCGCTGACACGGCAGATGTACACGCTAACCAAAAAGTTAGCAGAAAAAATAAGGGAATTTTAGATTTTACACTCACCGCACATACACCCTTTGTCGACTCTTTACATAGGTGTTGATTGACAGCAAGATAAAGACCAAAGGATAAATGATTGATTTTACCGAAACTCTACAATACCAGACGGTGCCACAGCACCATAATAGTGCACAAAACCATTTATTCCGCACCAAGGTTAAACACTCCGTTTTCAACGCAGTAGCTTCTCTTTCAATCGTTCTCCATTCTCTTGATTACTCAAATTCTCTATATCCAATTAGGTGATAGTTATCACCTATCACCAATCGTCATTGTTTAGAACTTTTTCGCTCATACAATGTAGAAAGGTAAGTATGTCAACGAGAGGACACGACATGAAATTACGCTATGTATTGGGTTCATTAATTACGGCTGTTTCACTTGGTTTTTCTGCAAACGCAGCGCAAGCTATGACATCATCAACTGATGAAACAGTTGATGTACAAGTAGTTGATTATTCAGGAAAGCCTCCATTTAAACGCAAGATCGTAAGCTTATCGGTTAACGATGTAGCGCAATTGGAATCAGTAGGGCAAGAAGCTATTGAATACGTAGAAGTGAAAGAAGTCATCATGCGCGGTAAGCCACCGTATCGCAGAGTGACAACCATGATGCCTGTGTATGACGTTGCCCAACTTGAAATGCTAGAAGAGCAAACTGACACGCAAAAACGCGGCACTCGCCCGCCGTTCAAACGCCACTAACAGCGTTTTCTACTACCAAAAAATTGCACCAAAGCGATTCACTTTTGCCTGAGTGAGTCGCTTTTTTATTGTGCATACTTGTTTACGCTATTTTCTATTTCGATGTATATAACACGCCCTAGTTAGCGCGTTTTTATTTTTAATAACCCGTCACTAACGATAGAGTAGTAAAAAAGCAGAAAAACGAGATTATAAATGCAGCCTCACGACCATTCTCCGCTCAGTGATTTTATTGAGTACCCTGAAGAGCAAATGCTTTCCCGAAGCGAAGATTTTTTAAAAACCATGCAGCGCCGCCACAGTATTCGTCACTTTAGTGACAAGCACGTTGATAAAGCGGTAATTGAAAACTGTATTTTGACTGCTGGCACTGCACCTAGTGGAGCGAATCATCAGCCTTGGCATTTCGCCGCCATTCAGTCGCCCGAAGTAAAACAACAAATACGCGAACAGGCTGAAGCGCATGAGCGCGGTTTTTATAATGGGCGTGCTGGGCAACAGTGGCTAGATGACCTAAAGCCGTTAGGCACTGACGCAAGTAAACCTTATCTGGAAACCGCGCCTTGGCTTATTGCCGTATTCAGTCAAAAGTTTGGAGAGACAGAAACGGGCGAAAAAAGCCAAAACTACTATGTGCACGAATCGGTGGGTATCGCAGTGGGTATGCTTATTACTTCACTCCACAACGCAGGTTTGGCAACCTTGACCCACACACCAAAGCCAATGAACTTTTTAACCGAAGTCTGTCAACGGCCTGATAACGAGCGTGCTTATATGCTTATTATTGCGGGCTATCCGGCGGATAACGCCACAATTCCTGCACACGCCATGCAAAAAAAGTCGCTTAGCGAAATTGCGAGCTTTCTTTAAATTTAAAAAGCGCGCAGTGCTTGAGCATATGAGGTAAACCAAGTATTTAAAACGGCATAACTAATAAAAGCTTTGTCATAGACATGAGATACGCAGCACTTATAATGCGCCCTCGTTATTAAGGGCTGCGACCTTTTCTTTACGAATTTCGGTCAACCACGTTTAACAGTCCCTCGGAGCTCGTATCCTCATGTCATCGCGTCACGCATTCTCTCCACAACTTCCTTTTTTACTGTTAAGTCTATTAACAGGCCTAACATCGTCGTTTGTAACGCCACTGATGAGCTATTTCCTCATTGATGAGATCAACGTTGAGCCTATTTATATAAGTATTTATATGGTGTCGGTTACGCTATCAGGGTTGATGATCAGTCAGTACCTCGGGCACTTGGCAGACAAAGGTTTTAACGCAAATCGTCTTTACGGGCTAACCATGATTTGCGTGGGCATTGCCATGGTCGCCTTTATCTTTAGCAAACAGTTTTGGCACGTATTTCTCGCTGGCGTCTTGTTTATGTCGGTGGGCGCTGGAGCCGTGTCTCAAATGTTGACCGTTTCGGGATTATGGGCAAAAAACCAAGACATTGACTTAGCTGCATTTAACTCAAAAGTTCGCGCTGCCATTTCTCTCGCTTGGGTAGTAGGTCCGCCGCTGGCATTTACGCTGGTTGCCAATTTTGGCTTCGCAGCGTCCTTCTCGGTGGCCATTGCATGCGTGATTGTTGCAACGCTGTTTGTGGTGAACGTTGTGCCGCCTCAAAAAGCCAATCAACAGTCTCTCAATACAACGCTTAAAGGCTCGCTATCACTGCCGTTTTGGCTTGTGGGGTTAGCCATACTTGCCGGAATGGCAGGCAATGTCATGTATTTATCATCCATGCCTTTGTACGTAATGAATGAACTGGGGTTGCCGGAAAATTTGCCTGGGCTAATGATGGGGGTTGTGGCCGCACTTGAAATACCTACTATGCTGCTAGCAGCAAAATTAGCCAGACGCTTCCCACCTGCGGGTATCATGGCTGTGGCATTTATTTTCGGCTGTTGCTTTTACGTTGGCGTGTACTTTTCTCAATCAAGTTGGGAGTTATTGACCCTTCAAATATTAAACGCGCTATTCTACGGTTTATATGCTGGTATTGGATTGACTTTGCTGCAACAACAAGCGCCTGATTTGACAGGTTTTACTTCAGCGTTTTATTCAAACGCCACTCGGGTGGGTATGATGCTAGGCACCATTGGCGCAGGCACCGTGGCTCAATTCTTTAGTTTCAGAGATGCCACTATTGGGTCGTTGTGCATTGCCATATTTGGCTTAAACGTGATGTTAGTGTTCATGTACGTAAAGCACAGAGCAGGTCGTTAGTAGCCTGCCTTTTCTTACGCGTACTTTCTTTGTGCGCTTGTACGCCCAGCCTATTTTAACTTTAGCTCCATCTGCACATCACATCTCGCATAAGGCGACGATGCCCCCTTAATGTGCTTAAACCCTATCTTTTCGTACAAACTTACTGCGGGCTTAAGCACCGAGTTGCTCTCTAAATAAAGC
>NZ_JAFLMX010000343.1:0-18523 GCF_017849675.1 Alteromonas sp. AO-Serp | reverse complement strand
GGTCTGGCTTTCTAAAAAACGCCGACAGCTCACCTTTACTCATTCTAAAGTCAGCTAATTTAAGCACCGCTATCATATAGTCATCTTTATAACTCATCGCAATACGGATTTTGCGCAGCACTTCGTTATTGCTTAATCGCTCTTTTGGCCCCAGTTCTTGAGGCATTTGCCCTTCTTGACGCCCACGGTTTTTAATAATCAATCCATCAAGAAACAGCGCAATAATCTTGTCGCGACACGGTAGATAGCCCTCTTCGCCTTCCCGCTTCATCACAGCATGTAAATAATCAATTTCCATGTCGTAGTTAACTAATTTAAAAATACTTATGGCGGCGGTATCGTTGATAGCTAATGCATAACGAAGGCGACGTAGAACATCGTTGTGGATCATGAAAATGGGCCTGAAAAGTGGAGTAGCCAATAATTGGTATGGATTACAGTGTAGCGCAACGTGCGCTTTCGCATATTTTACACTACTTGGCCATTCGCATCTATCGCGGGCTGTCAGGTGCATAATTTCTACCAACACATAGTGAAACCAAATTAACGTAGTTGGCGTAACGACATTGTACATCTGGTTTCGCTCATTTCATCGGCGTACCGAAATTGAGCTCATTGGTAGAAGGATACTTCCATGGCAACATTAAATCTCAACGGGAAAGACGTTAGTCTTCCCGATGATCCACGAACGACTTTGTTAGATTTTCTCCACCAGCATTTATCACTTTTTGGCACCAAAAAAGGTTGTGACCACGGTCAATGTGGTGCTTGTACCGTTATCGCTGACGGCAAGCGTATTAATGCATGCTTAGTGTTTGCATTCCAGTTAGAAGGCGCTGAAGTCACAACTATTGAAGGCATCGGTGAAGGTGAGAGTCTTCATCCGCTGCAAAAAGCTTTTATCGAGCGTGACGCGTTTCAGTGTGGCTATTGCACATCTGGTCAAATATGTTCAGGCGTATCCCTACTTAGGGAAATGAAAAATGAAGACCCTAGCGCAGTTACTTATAGTCAAACTCGTCACAGTAAAGCTTCATTGAAAGAAGATATCAGCGAACGCATGAGCGGTAACCTATGCCGCTGCGGCGCCTACCCTAATATTGTGGATGCTATAACCGATGTTATTGCTTTGGAGAGACAATAATGCAGCCATTCACTCTTCATCATTATAACGGCGAAAAGCCGTTGAGTAGCCTGCACCTGGACACAACATCACGTTTTTTGGCCGGAGGTACAAACCTAATAGACTTAATGAAACTACAGGTAGAAACGCCTAAAACATTAGTAAGTCTTGCGAAATGGCATAAAGCTAACACTATCAGCGAAGACGACAATTACTATTATATTGGCGCCATGGTGACTAATTCTGACTTAGCGAAGTTCGCTCACACGCAGCCCAATGTGTCTTTACTTGCGCAAGCTTTATTAAGCGGTGCAACAGTTCAACTTAGAAATAGGGCAACCACTGCAGGCAATTTGCTACAACGCACCCGCTGTTATTATTTTTACGACACCACAAAAGCCTGTAATAAACGAGAGCCAGGCACTGGCTGCAGCGCATATGACAGCATGAATAGAATTCATGCCATACTTGGCACCAGTGAGAGCTGTATTGCCACACACCCTTCCGACATGGCCGTAGCCATGATTGCGCTTAACGCACAAGTACATACACAGCAACCTGATGGCAACACGCGTCAAATCGCGCTACGAGATTTCTACCGTGAGCCAGGCGACACGCCGCACATAGAAACCCAATTAGACGAAGATGAACTTATCACCCATGTCAGCATAAAGAAAAAAGCAAACGGTACTCAGTACTATCACAAAGTACGCGACCGTTCTTCCTATGCGTTTGCACTCGTTTCTGTTGCGGCTGGATTGAAAATTGAAGATGGTCGTTTTAAAGACCTTTCTCTCGCCTTTGGTGGTGTGGGCACCAAGCCTTGGTATCCGCAAAAAGCAATCAGTTTTCTTGAAGGCGCGGAACCAACCCAAGAAGTCATATTGCAAGCCGCGGAAGCTGAGTTATCCGAAGCAAAAACGTTTGGCAGTAATGACTTTAAACCAGAACTATTGCGCAGGACGTTAACAAAAGTGCTTTTAGAGTTAGCAGAACATCAGGTAAAGCACCCAGGACATGAAGGAGCTTTATATGACAACGCATAATGCCAAAACTGTAGGGACGCCAGTTAATCGAGTTGATGGTTCAGCAAAGGTGTCAGGTCAAGCAAGGTACGCTGCGGAGCATATGAGCGATCGCACTCCTTTGATAGGCTGGGTTGTATCAAGTGATACTGCCGTAGGTAAAATCACATCCCTTAATACAGAGCAAGCGGAACAGGCCGAAGGCGTACATGCAGTTATCACGTATAAAAATGCAGGTACTCTTAAGCCATTTAGCAAGCCTGCAGATGAAAGCAGGTTTACTCAAAGTCGCGCCGTACTTAACGAACCTCACATTCGTCATTTCGGTGCGCCGGTCGCTCTAGTTATTGCTGATACGTTGGAGCAAGCACGCTATGCCGCAAGTCTAGTTACCTTCACCATAGACGGTGAAATACCAGATTTGCTGACAGAATTCGATGATGCAACGCAAAAACCGCCGTCGCTAGATGGTGGGTTTGAGGCAGATGCATCTAGCGGTGATAAACCGCAGCAAAGTGATATTCAAGCAAGCATTAACGAAACTTATACTACACCAAGCCAAATCTCTGCCGCTATGGAGCCTCATGCCACGGTTGCCGACTTTAAAGATGGAAAGCTTGAGGTCTATTGTAGCGTTCAGATTATAGCGACGGCTGTTGAGGCGCTTGCAATTACGCTTGAAATGGATGAAGCAGACATCGTAGTGCAGAGCCCCTTTGTAGGTGGCGGGTTTGGCTCTAAGCTAGGTCTTCATTACGATGCAACGCTCGCTTGTATAGGGGCCAGGTATTTAGAGCGGGCTGTCAAAGTGGTGTTAAGCAGGCGTCAGGTCTTTTATAACACCCCTCATCGAGGGCACAGCATACAGAAAATCAGGCTTGCTTCTGGTGATGATCATGCACTGTTAAGCGTACAACACAAAAGCGCTATGCCAAAAGCCAAGGGCTATGAGTTTGCCGAAGCAACAGGGGCTGGCGCACGGGTTACCTATAAATCTCAGTTCATTGAAAGTACGCATAGGGTCAAAGACGTAGACCTGCCGCTTATCGACTCTACCCGTTCTCCCGGAGATGCCATTGGTTCCCTTGCTTTTGAATCGGCCATTGATGAACTTGCCCACGAAGCCGGTATCGACCCGCTTACGTTTCGCATAAAAAACCTGCCGGTAGTTCATCCTATGAAAGGCACGCGGTTTACCACCCACAACTTAGGTGAGTGCCTTCGTCAAGGCGCGCAAAACTTCAAGTGGCAGCATAAAACACAGCCCACACCGGGTAAACAAATCGGCCATGGCGTAGCGAGTGCTATGCGTATGAATGTGCTGGTGGAAAGTTCAGCTGAAGTGGAATTGAGTGCTACCGGTGAGGTAACGGTTCGCACTGATATGACAGATATTGGTACAGGCACCTACACTATTCTCACACAAATTGCCGCCGATACTTTAAATACGTCGGTAGACAATGTCACAGTAAAACTCGGTGATAGCCGCTACCCTGCTTCATGTGGTTCAGGTGGCTCATTTGGCGCAGCAAGCTCTGGTTCGGCGGTAAAAAAGGCTTGTGAAGCGCTTATTGCGAATATTAAAAGCTCACTTCCCCCAGCCCTTAGCCAAGCTGAAGTACAAATTTTAGATGGGCAAATAAAGTTAGTTTCGATTGCACAAGGTGATGATGAAGAAGTAAGTCGTCCGGTATTACTCGCCAACTTTATGTCCGACAGCGACTTCCCCATATCAGCAACCGGTAAAGTATCCGAGGATGACACCAGCGATGATGAGCAGTATTCATGTGGCGCTCATTTCGCGGAAGTAGAGGTAGATAAATACACGGGTGAAGTTAGGCTACTTCGCCAATACGGTATGTTCAGCGCGGGGCAAATCTTGAATATGAAAACAGCTGCATCTCAAATAAAAGGGGGAATGGTATGGGGCGCTGGCTACGCACTTACTGAAGGGATCCATCACCATAAAGACACGGCAAGCTTTGTAAATCCAGATTTTGGTGAATATCATGTGGCAGTCAATCGGGACATTGCCGAAGTTAGCCTGGATTTCTTACAAGAGGCAGATTATGCCGCATCGCCAGTGGGTGCAAAAGGTATTGGTGAACTAGGCATTACTGGAGCAGGCGCCGCCATCGCTAACGCAATTTATGATGCATGCAAAGTGAGAGTACGAGACTTCCCCATTACCATGGATAAAATAATCGCTGGTAAAAACTAAGCAAAAAAAGCGGCCTAACAAGGCCGCTTCACATTTTACTATTTCAAATGGCTATCAAAAAAGTCTACCGTTCGACGCCACGCTAATTCAGCATCTTTGGGACTATAACGACTTGTTGAATCGTTGTGAAAGCCATGCTGTGCTTTAGCGTAAGTAAAGGCCTCATACTCAGCAGCATTTTTTTCTAATACTACTTTGTATTCCTCCCATGTCGCATTCACTCGCTTATCGTTTTCAGCAAAGTGAATCAATAAAGGGCCTTTTACTTGATCGACTAAGGGCTGTTTCGCTGGGGTCCCGTAGAAAGGAACAGCAGCGTCCACCTTGTCAGGTATACTGGCTGCTAGAAAATTAACAATATACCCACCAAAGCAAAAACCTACTACACCAAGCTTGCCTGTGGTTTTTTCGTGCTCTTTTAACCACAGTGCTGCCGCTACCATATCTTGTTCTATCTTGTCCTTATCAAGGCTCTTTTGCATAGCACGACCATCGTCATCATTTCCCGGGTAGCCACCTAACGGAAACAGCGCGTCAGGTGCAAACGCTACATAGCCTTGCATAGCGAGCCTTCTGGCTACGTCTTTTATATAAGGGTTAAGCCCGCGATTTTCGTGTACCACTAAAACGCAAGGCGCAACGCCAGATTCCGGTAGCCTAGTGGGCTGCACTAAATAACCGCCGCCTTCACCATGGCCTTTGGGCGAGGAAAAAACTTCGTAAGTCGCTTTAATTGCAGGGTCGTTAAACGAAACCTGTTCTGCTTTGGCATAGTCAGGGATCAGTGCGCCACCAATAGCGCTCACGGTCAAACCTGCAACTGAAAGCGAAGCAAGCCTGGTTAAAAACGTTCGACGGTCTATGTCCCCGTGGGCGTATTCATCGTACCAATCAAACGCTTCTTGAGGGATACTAAGTGATGCTTCTTGCGATAATTTTTGCGGTTTTGGGGTGTTGTTTCGCTTCATCTGTTTTAACCCTAATGTGGTAGCACAAACCCCGTGCTCCGAAAATTGTCGATAACATCTACTCTACGTGGGATAACTAAGAAAGCAAAGCGCAATTCATTTTTAAAACAATAACTATCTACGTCACATAGACTCAGTACCTTGTAACCACCAAGACGCGGCAACTTGAAGTGGCGAGGGGTCGTTGGTATCAGAGACCCAAACAACGAGGGCGTGTTTTTTGGCTTTTATATGAGTATTAGTGGGCAAAGGCAGACTAGCCACATTTTGCTGAGCATGAGCATTGCCGCCGCTGCCACTCAATAACGCGTTTTCATAATCGACTACTATAAAGTCGTGAGTGAGTTTACGCCCAGCGTTTTCTCCCCGCTTGACTGAGGTTTCTATGCCAAAGCCAAGTAACGCAGCGTGAACAACTAGCGTGTTCGATGTACTTCTGTTGATATTGTTGAAGGACACATCAATGATGTTGTTTTGAACCGAAGCATGAAGCTTACCAGCCAAAGGGGCGACTCGGTTAGGTAACGACTGCCCCTGAAACCATCCATTCCAAGCACGACCATTTAAAGCAAAACCTGGCGTGGCAATGGTGTTTGCTTTGCCTACACGCTTGTAGTCTCGCTGCCGTTTACTAAAAGTACTGTCAGCAAATGGATCCTTCCAGCCTAGATAATCCCAGTAGTCCACGTGAAAGTTAATGGGAACCAGTTCTGTCCATAATTTATCGCTCTCTACAAACCCTGAAATCCATTTTTCCGCAGGCGGGCAGCTGCTGCAACCCTGAGATGTATAAAGTTCTAAGACGGTTGTTTGGTTGGGCGTACTGGTAAGTATGAAAGGCGTGTTTGTTGATTCATTGGTTGCTATATTTGTTGCTACGTCTGTCGCTACATCTGTTGCTAGCAGCGGCGTAGATGACAGCGTAGTTAATAGCGCTGATTCTGACGCTAGTGCATGTGCTGAACCTGACGTTTTGCTCTCATTAGAATGCAGAGTAAGGGCAGCTTTAACTATGGGGTTCTTTGTGGCTTGACTTGAAGCATTATCAAGGTCGCTATTTGTAGATGTTGAAACCTTCGAGTGTTCCGGTTGCGCATTGATACGCCAGTCATAATCAATGAACCGCAGTTTATAATTCTTAGGAATAGGTTCGGCTAGATACTGGTTAATGTATTGAGGCAAGTCCTTTGCTTTACCTGAAGCGACAAAGTCTTCAGTATAAAAATCGAGGATTTCCGAAACGTACACGCGCTTGCGTTTGTCATCAAAGTAAAAGTGTTTCTTACTCCCAAAGAACTCACGAGTGGCTTGTTCAAGAGTGTCGTCTAAGGTTTCTGCATAAAACGGCGTTTGCGGTAGCCTTGGGCAATCTTTTACCATGCAGTTAAGCGCAAAGTGGGCTCTGGGCTCGTTAAGCGGTCTAATTACATCGTTTTCAAAATCATATAAATTTGTGACTTTACCGCCAATCACCACATCGCGAAACTTGAAAAAAGCTGCTCGTGAAAAGAAACTGGTAAAGCCATCGGGAATACCTTTTTCAATGACACCGTACATGGCTAACGCATTATAGCTATTGATGTAATAGGCCATTATGAATTGTGGTGAGTCAAACAATTCAGGCGTCATTTCAGGGCTAGCAAAACTAATAAAATTAATGACGTTTTCAAGGGGCACTATATCTTTAGATAACCCCTTGAAATCGGTTCGCCCCTGCTCATCTACATAGTGTTGGAGTACATATTCCCAGTCTTGCGATGCCTTTCGATAGGCTTGCTCAAGCTCTTTTATCGCTGCGGTTTCAACACTGTAATCAATTCTCTGCTTATCAGACGCCTGGCTACTGTTGGCAGCTGGTAAAATATACAACAGCAGCATGGACAAGATAATGGCTAACACATTCCCAAATTGAGGAAATCGGCGAGGCTTCATGATCTTCTCCTTACACGCTTTTGGCTGGATGGTGACGCTTGCCATTTGTACTAAGCGCATTTGCTGACAGCGAACTAGGTGTTGCTGTATCTGGGATTTCGCGAATGGGTATTACATTATTTTGTTTGTAGCGTTCTCCCAATAACTGGTACTGCTTTTTCTGCCCATGGCGGTCGGTATATGTCAGAGGCTTCAATATATGTTCATCGCGCTCGGCGTTGTGCTTGCACATAGAGATGGGACCATCTGCGGTCATAACCATGAATGAACACGCATCAATTCTGTCTTGCTGAAGGGCGTTGGCATCCATAAAGTTCTGAACAAAAAACGACAATTTGTGCACACGTCCTTTGCTTTTGAAAACGCTGCTACGCATTTCAAACAGTTTCAATGAGGTCTCTTTAGCCAGTGTCCAAATCCACTTTGGCCTAGCAAGCAGTGCTTTACTGTAATCCCATAAAATCTTTGCCATGCCGTGCTGTCGAGTTGTTTGTATGTGCTTAAAATCCTCAATGAACTGCGCAAATAAGTGTGCATCATCGACGACGGAATAAACCTGTTTATTAGCGACTAACGTTGGCATGTAGCTATGACAGTCGTTATGCCCAATACGTACTTTTTCCCACGGCAGCGCTTTGCTAATTGTTTTTTCTATAGCGGCTTTCACCGTTACGGGGTCAATTACATCAGCTCTTGCTCCCCATTCCCCTCGGCCTGTTTCTGCCTGTAGCTGAAATGAGGCGAAACTTACGGCGTCTGCATGCTGCACAAAAAAATCCACCAGCATGGGCAATTCTTTGAAATTATCGGTGTGCACGGTGGTGTTAAAAATAATCATAAGCCCCAAGCCTTTGGCCCGTTCTATGTATTCTTCGCGGATAGCATTTAGCGATGCTTCATCAGGGAAACCTTTACGTTCTTGGGTGGTATCAACGTGAAAAGCGACATCGTTTAAGCCAACTTTAGCTAAAGCTGTTAGCAGGTCACGGGAAGCCGCAATACCGTTGGTGAAAAGTGCGGTGTGCAAACCGAGCTTATTGGCATATTCGACAATTTCAATTAGCTCGCTGCGCTTTCTTAACGTAGGGTCACCACCGGTTATTTGTACACTGGTACCAGGACCATAGTGACGAAGGACATTGTCTAATCGCTTAAACACTTCTTGAATGGGAATGTCGCGAACCGCTTGCGAATGCTCAGATAAATAGCATAAGGTGCAATCAAGATTACACTTTTGCGTGATTTCAACAGCAACACAACCTATGGTGTGCGTGCGGCCCAGCAGCTGATTTGGGGTGAAATGTTCACCCATGCGTTTTTGGGTATGAAGAAGTTGTTGATTTCTAGTGATACCAGGGGAGCACGCCATGTCAATGCGCCTTTTTCGAACTACACAGTATCAACAAAGACCTATTACATATAAAAATACTTTCACGGCGTGCCGTTTTTTTGCACTAGTTTTATTGTCATGCAACGCACTCGCTTCTTCTGATACAACTGAAAACCAATCGCTATTCACAACAACGTCGACTTCGTTCGAAGAAGTAAAAAGCCGTGTTTTTTCAGATCCCTATTCGGCGCTACCGCAATATGAAGTGTCGCGGAAACACTTCGATGCTGACGGTGAAAACCTGCTGCTAAGTCACGCTAAAAGAACCCTTTCTTCCAACGCAAATTTTATAGAATTAGGTACCAAGCATAAGCTACTTCAAGCTAATGGTATTTGCTTCTCTGGCACGTGGAAAATTAATCACAGCAGTCCTTATTCAGGGCTTTTTCAAGCACGCACAAACGTGCCGGTTATTGTAAGAGCGTCAGTCAGCTTAAGCGGTACAAAGCAGCGAGATAAGCGTGCTTTTGGTATGGCAATCAAGCTTTTCCCCAATACCCAAAGTACGGTTACTGAAAACATATTTTTAATGCACTCGCTGGGCGGCACTAAAACCCAGCACGTGGCCAACTTACCTATGACCAACGAGCCCGCTCTGGGCGAATTGCCGCCTTTCAGTCAATTGCTAACCGCTTATCGCTTGGAAAGCGATCTTGAAGAAGCAGATCAAGCGTTTAGCGGAAAAAATGCGAATGCGCGTTTCAGACCTGTTTCACATTTGGCAGAAGTACTGCTTCCCAACGACGAAATAGCGAATAACGTAAGGCAAGGTCCTTACTGGCTAAAAGCGTCGTTAAAACCTGATATACCGCTAGTGAATAAAGATGACTTTAGGGATGAATTGTCGTTGCAGCACTACCCAAATAAGACGCTATCTTGGGTTTTATCTGCTGCCAATTTTAACGATGCAGGGATAGGTAAAGCCCAATGGCAAGAGATAGGAGAAATGACATTGACTGAATCTGTGGCCTCCCTTACCTGCGACACGAAACTTCACTTTAATCACCCTGCAATCAAATGACGCTAAGCAATTCCGTTTAAACGGGTAAACCTCGCGTTAGAGTGTTTTTACTGCCTATTGAGATTACCGTATAGTGAGCAATGTTTTCATTGTTTTAGTATTAGTGTTGTTTCATGTCCGGTTCCTTTCGCAAGAACAGTCGCAAATACAGCCGCAGTATTCACTTGTGGCTGTCGCTGGTTATTTTTATTCCTGTGATCATTGTTATTGCGAGCGGTTTATTATTGCAGGTTAAAAAAGAATTCGACTGGATCCAACCACCAACACAAAAAGTGCAGAATACCCAAACCAACGGGCCTACGATTTCCTTCGACGACGTGCTACACGCTGTAAAACAAGTGCCTGAGGTTAGTTTAAACAGCTGGGACGATATAGACCGGTTAGACGTGCGCCCCACAAAAGGCATCATTAAAGTGCGAGGGAAGAACCATTGGGAGGTTCAACTGAATGCACAAAATGGTGATGTACTTCAGGTTGCGTACCGACGCACAGACACCATTGAAGCTATTCATGACGGTAGTTGGTTCTTTGAGGGCGCTAAGCTATGGCTGTTTTTGCCCGCTGCCCTATTGCTTTTTGTGCTGTGGGTAACTGGCCTTGTCATGCTTTACACCACCATGAAAAGTAAATATCGAAAGAACAAATTTCGTCAGCCCTTAAACAACTCATAACAGATAAGTTATCGCTAGTTGAACACTTTCGCCCTGCGCAAATGCCGCTTTGTCATCAGCGCTGGTATAATACTGTTGATTGGTTAAGTTGCGCCAGCTAGCTTGAAGCTGAACCCGCTCGTTTAACTGCCAATCAACGCCCATGTCCAGCGTAAATACCTCATCAAGAGCTCGCTCTCCGTCAGCAATATCCGTCTTACTTGCACGATAGGCAAATATCGTAAAAAACCGCACAGCTTGCCATTGAACGCCTAAATCAAGCCTCTGACTGTTTGCAGGTATATCTGCGATGCTATTACCCAAATCGTCTTCACCGCTAATCCACATTCCGCTAAGTCGAGCGTCTAATGCGTCATTGTGCGATTGCCAACTAAGTTGATAGCTCACCCCCTCTATCGTTGCACTGTCTAAATTAGAATATTGAAGCACATCTTCAGCAACCATAATGCGTTCAATATAGTTATCAATTTTCTGATTAAACACCTCTATCGAGCCTTGCAGTTGCTCACTGCTGTAAGCAACACTGGCTTGCATATTTAACGCTTGCTCTGTTTCAAGTTTGAGGCTGCCCAACACAGTACCGCGAGGCGTTTCGCCAGCAAAGAAACGTTCAGTTAAAGACGGATTTCGAAACGCGCTAGACACATACATACCAGCCGCCCAATGCTGAGAAAGCTGATAATTTGCGCCTAAATACCCGCTTAGATTAGTGTTAGTCTGAGCAGTGCTAGATTGGAATGTATTGGCACCTGAATCATCAGACTGGCGCTGCCAGTCTGCCCGTGCGCCAAGGGCGAGCGACAAGCTTTGCCACTGTCGTGAGGCATCAGCAACCGCTGCGGTAGTAATCTCGCTTGCATCGAGAGTACGCACTTCATAGGCAAGCTCTGCTTCAAATGCATTTGTTATGAAACTGGGCGATGTGGTGTCAGGTAACGCGCGTTCCGCTGGTGTTAATGTGAATTCTCTCTCATCTGCCACTACGCCGTCTCGACCAGTAACTTGCAGCTGCCAGTTCAAATCCCAGTCTTTCAGCTGCGTATCTGTGCTTATGTTAAACCCATAGTCAAACGCCTTGTTTTCGCTGTCGTTGATGCGGCTTTCTGGTCGCAACACCGAGGTTTCTAGGCTAGATTTATGCCACCAGACATTTCCAGTAAATAGATGACTTTCAAACGCTATTTTGCCAAGCCAGTGCGTGTTGTCCGGGTAGGTGGTTATTCTGCTTTCTGGGAAGTCACTGCTCGACTTACCAATGTCGTTATTATCAGAATAAAGCGTCCACGCCTCTTTTATGACGCTATCTACCGGCCTGTGTCTAACAAATAGCCCTGATTGTTCGAATTGATCAAACAGCGAGCCCCCATTCGCATCTTCTCCATTGTCGGCGCTTCTGTATGAAATGTTCCAGTCTGTCTCGCTCACTTCAGTTAGGCTGTTGCTATTGTCTGCACGGCGTGTGCTGCCAGCATAGCTCAGCGCCTTCATTTGTTGATTGCTGCTGTAGCCAACGCGTAGGTGAGGCTTTTGAATTTCCCCAAAATGCAAGTTCACCGCGCCACCTATCGCTCCCGAGCCTAGGTAAGTGGAAGCGGCGCCCGGTAATACAGATACTGTTGAAATAAAGTCAGGTGGAATAAAGCCTATGCTAGACCCTGCCCGCCTGTCGCTCACAATCGGTACGCCGTCTAGCAGGGTTTGAATTCGCCACCGCGAATACCCTCGGATACTGATGCTTTGTATTTGCCCGCCCTGCCCATTTAACGACACAGAAGGAGATTGAAGTAAGACATCATTGGTATGTAACGGCGCTACTAGGCCACTTTTATCAAACTCATATTGCGGAAAAATGCGCGAAAGCGTCTCGTCGTAATAGGGTCGTGCAGCCGTTACTGTGTAGCGCTCTACCTCGTTGAGCGGTGCACCTTGGGCAACGCTAAAAGATGATGTAAGCAGTAAAGGTAGTGCAGCAATAGATACCGATAAACCAGACGAGGATTTAGAAGACACTGAAAAACTTGAATCTAGCAAAAAAGAAAACAATGATGATCTCACTACGCGATACATACCTGTGAAAATAAGTGTGCACCGAAAAAGTTGGCAAAGAAAATGAAAAACGCGGCAGTAAAACTACCGCCGCGTACTAAGCAAAATGATGCTTAATTACCGCTATTTGGCGATTACAGGAAGACCCGTAGTCCACGGTCCACCAGCATCAATCACCGCTTGTTGAAGTGATGGTACAGTACGCTGCTGCAATGTACCGATTCGTTTCACTACATCATCTAGACCATCGTTGGCGTAACCGAGCTGGTCTTTATGCTGCTGTGTTGGTCCGTAAGAAGACCCTAGTGCAGAACGGGCATAGCTCAATCGGCTCAACACATTTGCAGGCTTAATACCCATTTTATCGCGAGATGAAAGGCCAAACAGAACTTTGTTTACCCCGTTAATTTCATCTTGAATAGCAGCGTATTGCGCTTCAAGACTGTTCACATCACTTGGCGTGCGATCAATCGCGGTACGCAAAAGGTCCATGGTTTCTTTTAATTGCTTCAGTACAGTCGTCGATGATAATGCACGTTTTTGCGCATCGTTCACCGCATTACCATATGCTTCAATTTCAGCATGCGTAGCACCTTTCAGCGCGCCGTCGTAGATAGATTCCAATACAAATGACGCTGGCTCAGAAAGCGCTGTTACCGTGGAGCCTTCTCGCTTAAATAACGTCGCGGTATAGCTGCCTGGTAGCGCCATGAGTCCATTGTTCTTGCTGTCTTTGTCAGTAAGCGGAATAGTGAGTGAATATTTCATATCCCAGGTAATACGGTGTAAGCCTTTCTTTGTGTTACCTTCTACACGCTTCACTAAGTCACCATCACTGTCGCGTACTTCGACATACACTGCTGGGGCAGCTTCTTGGTTTTCAGCTTCAACCGCTTCCCAGCTTGGATACTTAGGGTACTTTTTGTCTTCTATAAGTTTCTTTTCGGCTTCTTGGCGCTTTTCTTTGGCCGTTAGCAGACTGTCTTTCAAATAGTAGGTGAAGGTTGCACCGTGCTCGGGGTTCTCGGCGACAAAGCGATCGTCACCATCAGAGTCTGTGTGATTATCATCTAACTGGAACCACTTAACCGGTCGACTTGGCGCGAACAAGATGGCGTCTTTTTGCATCGACTTCTCGGTTAATGAACGCAGCGGCGCATAATCATCAAGTATGTAGATACCGCGACCAAACGTACCTGCGACTAAGTCATTCTCGCGACGTTGAATTTTCACATCGCGGGTTGAGATGGTCGGCATACCACCGTCTAACTCAACCCAGTCTTTACCGCCATCTACCGAGAAAAACACACCGAATTCAGTACCGATAAACAATAAGTCCTTATTTACGTGGTCTTGTACAATACGCCACACTAAGTGCTTTTCAGGTAAATCATCAGCTAATGAAGTCCAGCTTTTCCCTAAGTTAGTCGACTTGATTAAATAAGGTTTGTAATCACCATATTTGTGATTATCAAGGGCAACATATACCGTATTGGGATCAAACAAGTCAGCGCGAATATCATTCACGTACGAATTGGCTGGAATCCCCTTAATGTCATCTAGCTCAATCTTTTTCCAAGATTTACCACCATTAGTGGTCACTTGGATAATACCGTCGTCGGTACCTGCCCACAGAATATTTTCATCTACCGGGCTCTCAGCAAAGTTGGCAATGGTATGAAACTCTGTCATGGCATACAGGTCCCAGCCGGCTTCTACTGACCACGTGCGCCCCATAAGTGGCGAATGCATGCGATTGCCGTTTTTAGTGAGATCACCCGACACTGCCGTCCAACTGTCACCGCGATCATCACTTCGCCAAACCCGCTGTGAGGCAAAATAGATACGCGCAGGATCATGTGCAGACACATTAATCGGCGCATCCCAGTTAAACCGCTCTGCAGGGTCGCCTGGTAGTGGCTGAGGCTTAACATACACCCCTTCTCGGGTAGTCGTATCGACACGCACCAAATTTCCTTGCTGCCACTGCGAATACATAATGTCAGGGTTACCAGGCTCTACCGCTGGGCCGTGCCCATCACCGCCCAAGGTTAAGAACCAATCTTTGTTCTTTATCCCCTCTTCACGCATAGTGCGCGAAGGACCGCCTTGGGTGGAATTATCCTGTGCGCCAGCGTAGATCTTATAAAATGGTTTAGAGTCATCTGGCGCTACTTTATAGAACTGGGTTAATGGAAGGTTCGCCATAAAGCGCCAATTTGCCATTCTGTCGTGAGACATATAAATACCACCATCGGACCCCATCAATACGAAATCTGGATCGGTAGGATGGAACGCCATCGCGTGGTCGTCTACGTGCTTGCGTTTAGTGTTGATGGGCGTCCACGTTTTGCCGCCGTCATCCGACACTTTGCTGTAGTTACTGGCAATATAAACACGGTCAAATTGATGTTGGTCAGCGAATATTTCCTGATAATAGTGAGGACCTGTGCCACCGCCTACTTCATCTGACATTTTAGTCCAGCTAGCACCTTGGTCGGCTGAACGGTAGAAGCCACCACCACGATTATCGGTTTCAATGGTGGCATAAATCACATCTGGGTTCATGGGTGATATAGCCATACCAATTTTACCCATGTTGCCTTGTGGTAAACCTGTTTTAAGTTCAGTCCAGGTTTCGCCTCCGTCGCTGGAAGTATGGATACCTGCGCCTTCGTTCGTTCCCACATAGGCACCAATTGAACGCTGACGCGCCCACGTTGCAGCATAAAGTTTGTCTGGATTACGCGGGTCAATAAGTAGTGATGTTACCCCGGTCCATTCGTCAGCTGGCTTAAGCACTTGCTTCCACGTTTCACCGCCATCGGTCGTCTTATAAAGCCCTCGCTCGCCGCCGCCACTCCACAATGGTCCTTGGGCAGATACCCATACAATATCTGGATTTGTAGGGTGAATAATAATGTCAGAAACGTGCTCTGACTTCTTCAGACCCATATTCTTCCAGGTTTGACCGCCATCTAGCGATTTATATACACCGTCGCCAAAGCTAATGTGACGGCCACCATTATTTTCGCCCGTTCCCACCCAAATAATATTTGAGTTGCTTGGCGCAATGGTCACGTCACCAATGGAGTAAACAGGCTGGTCATCGAAAATTGGCGTCCAGGTCGTACCCGCGTTGGTAGTTTTCCACACGCCACCCGAGCCCACCGCGGTGTACCATGTTGAGGGATTGTTCTGATCGACTGCGATATCAGCGATACGCCCAGACATGTACGCAGGCCCAATGTTTCTCAGCTCCATGGCTTTGAATGTTGAACTGCTGAAGACTTCATTCTTGTCGTTTTTGTCTGCAAAGGCGGGGGTGCACGCAAGTGCAACTGATACAGCAACTGCCGCTTTAAGAAGCTTTTTCATTATTGTTATCCAGTGTGTTTGATAGGGCTCAAAACCCTTTTTTAATTTGTAGTACTATCACTCTATAGCATTACTAATAAATGCTTAAAGTTACAATGTAACATACGACCAACTGCCCATTACAAAAGTTGAAAATATTGTGCACCGACTTAACATTACTTAATATCTTGATGGTCATTAGCCAGTGCATTTTTTCAAAAAGTAGTTTAGCCCTACCGACTCAATCTGTACATTTATTCAACAAATCGTATATTATCCAATCTGGATCTTTGTTTTACTATTCAGGGCGTCAGCCTAAGAATACTGATACTGATTCACAGGATTCAAATAGACACGAAAAAGCTTAAAGGCTCGAAGGGAATACATAAAAATAATATGCGGATTAGACATCTAACAATTTTACTCGTCGTTGCCAGCGTTCTACTTAGTGCCTGCACACCTTCACAACCTACAAACAAAATTCTGATCAGTGGTCCTTTTGAACCAGTCAATAACGACCCGGCAAGTACCGGCTACATGTTTACGCGAATGCAAATTCTGGAAACTCTCATAGACGTGGATAACCAGGGTCAGCTTATCCCAGGACTTGCTAGCTCATGGTCAAATGATGAGGACTTTACTGTTTGGACATTTAATTTACGTCCTGATGTGTATTTTCATGACGGCACGTTAATGACCGCCGACGCCGTCTACAAAAGCCTTTCGGTCGCGTTTGGTAAACCAACGCCATTTTCAAAAGATATGATCGCCAACATGGAGGTGGTATCAGAATATTCTATCAAGTTCACCTTGAACCAAAGTTACCGTCCTTTCCCTTCCCTGTTAAGTAATTATGCAACTGCGATCGTGGCACCTGCTACCTTCGGCAAGTTCAATCGAATTAAAACCTTAATAGGTACAGGCCCCTATCAGATTACGCACTTTGAACCTCCCCACAATATTACAACCACGCGCTTTGACAATTATTGGGGCGAGCCCGCTGTTATTGAAAACGTTGAGTACGTAACGGGTCACCGCTCTGAAACGCGGGCGCTTATGGTACGAACGGGGCAAGCAGATATTGTGTACAACCTCGACCCTGCGGCGGTCAGCATGTTGCGCACGGACTCTAACGTAAACGTATTTAGCGACAGGATCCCTCGCACCACTTTAGTTAAGTTAAATAGCGGCCATCCTATCCTCTCAGATGTAAAAGTAAGGCAAGCACTGAGTTTAGCGATTGACAGAAAAGGCATTGTATCTGGCGTAATGCGTATATCGAATATCTCTGCTGATCAGCTATTTGGCCCAAATATTCGAGACTGGCATATTCGTTCTACTACAGATAATGCTACCAATACTATTTCAATGAGTGACGCTGACAATAATCCAACAATAAATAATAGCGTTGAAAATGGCGACTTATTATTAAATAGGAAAAAAGCGGCACAGCTGCTAACCGACGCGGGATGGTTAGAGGGTGAGGATGGCGTGCGCTACAAAAATGGCTCACCCTTAACGCTTGATATGATTACCTATGCCAATCGCCCAGAACTGATTACCATTGCCACGGCAATTCAAGATCAGTGGGCTAGCATTGGAGTGAAGCTTTCTGTCCATATGGAAAATGTAAGTGCCATTCCTTCAGGGCATGCTGATGGCACATTACAAACTGCACTTATGGCGCGTAACTTTGCTAACATCCCAGACCCTCTTGGTATAATGCTGGCTGACTTTTCTTCAAAAGAAGGCGGCGATTGGGGGCCAATGAACTGGCAAAATGAAAAAGTGTTTAGCGATTTAAAGACCTTGAGTCACACCACAGATGAACACGCTTACAAATCGTTGATATCATCAATTATGCAAGAAGTTCAGCAAGACGCTCCTCTTATCCCCGTTATGTACTATGTGCAGCAAACGGCGACTTCTAGCCGACTAAGAAACTTCAGCTTCGACCCTTACGAGCGTTCTTTTCGCGTATCTCAAATGAGAATAGCCCCATAATAATGAGAAAAATCCTACTTCAACGGCTGCTTCAAGCTGTACTGATGGCGTGGAGTGTAGGCACACTCACATTTATTATAACCCGTTCACTACCTGGAGATATGGCTTACAAAATAGCGGCTGGCCGCTACGGTGACGATGCGGTAAGTACAAGTGCCGCTAACGCCGTAGCAGAAGAACTTGGTCTGCACAGAAGCGCTTTCGAACAGTACGTAAGCTGGATGACTGATTTAGCCTCACTGGATTTAGGCAATAGCTTGGTCACAGGGGCCCCCATTGTTGTTGAGCTACAAAATCAGCTTTCTTACACCCTTGTTCTCGCTGGACTCGCTATTCTGGTATCCGCATTAATTGCGTTTCCTCTGGGAATTTATAGCGGCATCAGAAGCGCTCGAAAAAGTGAAAATACTCCTAAAAGCCGTGCTTCTCTTTTTGATAAAACAGCATTGGTGTTTTCCACATTCGTGCGCTCTCAACCGGTCTTTTGCTTGGGGCTAATTCTCATCTTTATTTTTGCACTAGAGCTCAACTGGCTACCGGTTGCGGGCTCTTCAGGCTTTGTTTATACCATATTACCTGTAATGACCTTAGGGTTAAGCCTGGCGGCTATATCAAACCGCGTAATTCGCAATAGCACTGTTAATGCGGTTCAATCGGGTTATTTCCATTTCGCCAAGATAAAAGGGTTAAGCGCTCTAGAAGCGTTTAGGTGCCATGCGCTACCTAACGTTGTAATACCTGCTCTAGCCTTCATGGGCATACAAC
>NZ_JAFLMX010000151.1:0-6730 GCF_017849675.1 Alteromonas sp. AO-Serp | reverse complement strand
ATCGATGACAAAGTTGATTTTATCCAAATTGGTATTTGAAAACGAAATAGTACTTGGAATTGAGTGTCCTGATGCCAATACGCTGCCTGTGTCATTGTTCACAAGTTGCCATGAAGTTACCGCACCTTGAGTAGTAGAGGTCTCAATTACCCGTACAGTATTTACTGTCGTATTCAAGCGTTTGATGCTAATTCTTCCCGTCGTTCCGCTCGGAGACCAGTAAGTAGATACATCCCCATCCCTTACGTTCCCGTAACTTGTTCCACTGTACTTTGAGCTACCGTCAGATTGTGCATTTAACGCTAAGTTGGTGCCGGTTGGCGGATTACCTCCTGAGTTATCATCGCCGCCACCATTATCACCTCCCCCTGTGTCGCCACCTCCTGTATCACCACCGCCGTTGTCACCACCTCCGGTATCGCCGCCACCAGTTGAACCGCAGCTACCGTCTGATACTGCAAGATTTTTGTTGGCACCAGCGGTGTTCTCAAGAATATCTCGTATACAAGATGCCCCATCTAGCGAGTAACTATAGGGAATAGATATTGATGCTGTAGATTGAACGTTTGGCCCTGCAGGTTCATAGTCACTGTCTGAGTCGCTCCACGTTACGCCACTTCCGAAAGTGTTTCCCGCAACCTGCCAATAACCGTCAGTTGTTGTATAAAATGTACCCAGTGGATCTTTACTATTTTCGAAATAGTTGTTTTCTACTTTGACTTCTGCTCCTGCGCGGGAATTAATCCCTGAAGAGCGAACGCCGTCATAGTAGTTATTGTAAATGTGAGCTGTTGCCCCCCTTACAAGGGGAACGCGCGAGTTCAAATTGTCAAAGATATTGTGGTGATAGGTGATCGGACCGTTATTGACTTGTGATTCGCTTGAACCTACCAAACCACCTCGATCTGAGTTACGTAAAATGCTGTAAGATAAGGTGATGTATTTCGAGTTATCCTTTACATCGAACAAGCCGTCATAACCATCACTCTCACCACCACTAGCTTCTAAGGTTACGTGGTCAACCCATACGTTGCGAACGTCTTTTTCTATCCCTATCGCGTCTCCGCCATTTGACGTGGGTGAGCCCGATTTTTTGACGTTTTTAACATGAACGTTTCTTATAATGATGTTTTGGGAATTCCTTATGTGTATACCCAGCTGGTCAAATGTAGCGCCACCGCCTACACCAATAAGTGTCACATTCGCAATGTCTTTTAACTCAATTTTGTCTTCTGCGGTATTACAGCTGTCTCCAGACACTTTTTCAGTATTACCATGATTGATTGTACCCGAGACTTGAATAATGATTGGCGTTTCTGAGGTGTTTCTATTACACAATGCTTCGTGAATTTGTTTACCCGTAGAAGCTTGTACTACTTGTCCACCTTGACCGCCTGTCGTGCCTCCGTTCTGTGTGTGAAAACCTGAAGCAACTGCAGACGTAGAGACGGCAAAGGCAATTGATGATGCAATTATCGTCGATTGAAATATCGGTAAGTTCTTTTTCATTTTTTGTCCTTAGATTAATAATTAGAAGGGCGTACTGCTTCAATTACTCAACAAGACAACATCAATTAGTTCTTCTTTTTACGCGAACTAACGGAACTCAATTACCGCCCATTTGCCACCGGTAGCAAAAAGATATTAGCAGGCAAAAGGAAATAATTAACAATCGTATTAATAACAAATTATTAATAAATATAACAAAAAATATACAAAAGACCGTATAACTTTGAAAAACTTAAAGTTAATTTTCTTTATAGAAAAGAAAAATACAACCTAAATTGCCACCGGTATTTTTTGAGGAGTCAAAAATCACTCGGTGAAAATAAACGGTGTATAGAAAAGAGAGCGATACGGATAAACGCATGTTGACTATTTTTGGCGAAAACTCCCCGTCAGAAGTCTGAGACATCATTTGCTCAAGTCATATTTAGCGAGATTTTTAAGCTTTGGGCGTTAAATTCTCTGTGGATTGAGCTGCACCTTCCTGCTCTAGGTTAAGCGCAGTAATTGGAAATGGAATGACAATCCCTTCTTCATCAAAACGCTTTTTAAGCATTTTTATAAAGGCGCTCTTTATGAAGAAGCGGTTAAAGTATTCACGGGTTCTCAACATCACTGTTAAGTTGATACTAGAATTGTCGAAAGTGTGAAACAGAACAAAAGGTTGATAAGTTTCAACACCAAACTCGTGCTGCTCTAGAATAGTATTGGCAACCTCTAAACATACGTTTTCAACATGCTCTAAATCAGAGCTATAATGCACGCCAACTTCAACAGGCACCGACAGTTCGCGTTCAGGGTAGTAGTAGTTAATCAACTTTGAATTAGACAACTTACTGTTAGGCATGATCACGATGTTGTTAGGTAGCATTCTAACCCACGTGGAGCGCCATCCTATTTTCTCTACAAAACCTTGTTCTCCGGAATCCAGCTCTATGAAGTCGCCTATACGAATGGGCTTATCCATTACCAACTGAATACCCGAGAAGAAGTTTTCAAGGGTTGGCTGTAGCGCTAGTGCTACTGCGAGCGAAGTAATGCCTAACGATGCAACAATGGGTGTTACCGACACCCCCATGGTGCTTAATATAATCAAAATTGCTAATACAGCGAAAAGCGCTCTAACTGCTCCACCGGCAATTGCGCTGGTATTTTTAACTATGGTTGACTGGTCGCGATAACGACTCAACGAGTAAGTGACAAAACGCTCGAAGAAGAGAAATAAAGTAATGATGAGGCCAGCTTCGATAACAATGGTTAGCGCTTTAATCGCCCCTTCATCTTCTATCTGAAATACTGAAACAATACTTTTAACCAACAGCAGGAAAATAACCCAGATAAGCAAATTAAGTGGGGCATTTAACGACAGCACAAGCACGCGATAGATATCAGACATACTGCTGTTTTCTGAACGCGCTTTAGCTTTCAAACGCACCAAAATAAGTCGTTTAACAATGAAGAGCACAATAACAACGCCTACTAATCCGGCTATTGCTATTGCCTGTTGGTTTTCAAGAAGTTGAGTGCTGTCCACGGCTGACGGGGCTCCTGCATATATGAGTAGGCACTTTTTATTTTTAGCTACACCTTAGTACGTGAAAGAAGAGGCAAAAGGTGCACCAGTTATATCAATCCGCATAGATAATTGCCCACTCAGAAGGCGCAGGCAAGTTTCCTAGCGAAGCGCGGGAATGAACGAAGCTAGGATACTTGCCAGACCTTCCCGGAGGGCGAGTTTAATAAAAAAACCCCATGCAGTTTTCACAACATGGGGCTTTGGTTTGTTTTATAGGCCTTTAGAAAGGCAGTTGTTGGTAGGTGACCTTTCTTCTAGTTAGCCTAGATTCTTCGTGTTTTCACGGGCGACTAATTAAGTAAGTTCAAAGGTATTACTTTCCCTGTTACGGGATTAAACTCAAACGTTACTGTTCCCGTTGTCGCATTACCATTTTGATCAACGTTTGCGTCGTTAATATCACTTACAAACTGATCAATAACAACCCGGTATGACGTCGGGCCGTTAGCCCAACCATTCACGCGAACCCGATAGGTTTCTCCGGGGACAATGCCACCGCCAACTTGCTCATTAGAGCCCAAGTTGCCGGAGCTCGCCATAATATTGCCTTCGGCATCGAGCAGTTCAAAGTCAAGATCTGGCACCGCTACTACCTCAACATCAGCGCTCAGCGTTGCAACTACACTTGATGCACTAGGCAGCGCTGTAAACGGGATATCAACATAGTCAACGCCATCAACCAATGCTTCATCCGCTGCACCAATTAAGACAACACCCGTGTGCTCCTCAATATTATGGTAAACCACAGACTGTTCTTTTGGCTCAGACGTATCAAAGGTAGGCGTTTCTCCTCTACCGGTTGACGAAGCGCCAGCTTCGTAGCCGCTGATCCGCGCTTGGAACGTAAAGAGTTTTCCATTTGGGTTATCAAACTTTAGATAACGCAGTGCAGATGTTCTGTCTACATCTAGCGATTGATCGAAACGGAACCTTGCTATGTCGCCGTTTTGACCAGTGCCACCATTATCTGCATTCAATACGGTAATACTGCCATTGCTAATATGAGTAATATCGAAATCAACTGGACCGTAAATTCTCTCGTCGCCAGTATTTATCAACGCAATATCAAAGGCAAAGATACCGTTATTGTAGTTTACATTACCCACCTTGTAGTCAACTTGCTCACTCACATCCACCGTGTTTAAGCCGGTTGAAGCAATCCCTGACATATTAGAAAAACCAACTTGCTGATTAGGGTTAAGGCTGATTGCACGTACTACGTATTCATAGTCAAACGAGTCTATGCCTTGACCTGCACCACGCCCTAAACCTTGCCCTTTGTCTATGTAGCGATTATCGCCCACAATAAATTCAACATGGGTGAAGCCAGAGAATGTGAGGTCGCCGTCAAAGTATTCTCGGGTTGGTACACCCGTAAACAAACGCGCACTCGACCCTTTTTTGCGTTTTAGCAATTGATAAGCAAAAGCGTCAGGTACGGTTTCCCACGTAATTTCAATCGCGTCATCAGAAATGATATGCGCGTCTATAGCGTCTGGTGTCGATGGCTTAGCCTGGGTAGCCGTAAACTCGCTCACTGCCGTTGATATAGTCTGTCGACCGCCTAACGGTGCTTTCGCGTTTGCACCTAGCTCTCTGGCAGCAAAAACACGCTCAATTAATGCATGATGACGACCCGGTGAAGTTAAATCTAAAGGATCGGTAGGATATAAGGCGGCATCGGCAATTAACACTGCATCCCGTGCGCGCACGAAGGTATCTGGCGCAGATATTCCTAGCACGTACATTGAGCCTAGGAAGATACGTTCCCACGTTTCTTTGCCCAAGCTAGTTTCTTGGGTAGGATCGCCGGTAACTGGGTCGGGGCGAACAAAGTCTTGTCTAGGCTGCAGCGCCACCATAAGCTCTCTTAAGTCCCACATTGCACCCGCGTAAATTTCTCCATCACGATGCACTTCAAATGCGTTGTCTCTTGTGCCTAACTGCGAATAACGAATTTGGCTCTGTGCAGAACGAATAAACTCAAATGAGTCGGGATTAACCCCCTGCTCTCTTAAGAATTTTCGTAAATCGCACGAATTAACGGGGTAAGTACCTAAATCTGGTGTTTCGCCTACCGTGTATGCCCATAGGTCGGCTTGTCCTTCGTTAAGCGCGCCACCTTCTGGCTCGCCTTCAAAACCTGCGATAGGGGTAATTGTCGCATGGGTGCCTTCATGAATGGGAACCGAGAAATCCATTGCTAGGTTGTTGAATAAGTAACCATGGCCGTAAGCTGTCGGGTTAACCACGACCTCTTCACCTGCAATTTCCTGTGATAACGGCACTGCGAATGCGTTGTCCAAGCCCAATAGCTTAGCCATAAACTCAGGATCTGCTGGATTATCTGGTGGGTCGAGCACATTCGGAATATGTACCACACCAGTTAACGGTACCGCTTCGTTAGGGTAGCTATTTGGAAACGAGCCATCGCCCACGCCACGACTATGCACAGCATCGCCGTCTTTATGAAGGTAATCTAAATATTCGAGCAATGTGGTGATGTAAATAAACTGGCTGATGCCGTCAATGTGATGTGCCGTAGAAGGCGTTACATGATCATCTTCGACAGGTCTTGCCTCTATGGCAGCATCTTCACTGAAGTGATACGTGCCCGTTGCTGCCTGTGGAAACGGTCCTTTTGTCAGCATCGCGCTTTCAATAAGCGCGTGCTTACCTGTAAGCAAACCTTCAACACCCGTCACTAAGTTAGAATCGTCAAACTTACGTAGGTTAATGCGTTCCATCCCTTTCGGTTTGCCGGTGTAGCCACCTGCATCGTCCTCTATCAAACATTCACTTTGCATCGATGGCGTAATGGGTGGAAATGTTGGGAAATAATCCGCAGTCTGCTGAACTAAGCCAACCTGCCCCGTTTGCGTAACTTCATTTTCACCTGAAGGAAGAATGGTTTTGACCCGATCATTACGCGCCAGAATGTCTCCCGACTGGGCATCGATGACGTACTCAAACACACCAAAGGGATTTGAAGAGTAATAGAAGAACTTCCATGCGAGTTTCAGTTTATTGTTATCTTGTACCACCACTTTCTGTGGTACTGGCTTGGCGAAAATGCCAAGGCTTTTTTCTATTTGAGAAAAAGCAGGGTTCAGTACATCAAGAGCTTCTATTGGCAATGCTCGCTTGTAAGACGCTAAATCGGCGGTTGCCACGCTGATCGCGCTATTAGCAGAAAGAACTTGAGAGTTAGCAATAGGCGTATTTATAGCTGTATCGGCAAACAGCGCTCTCACCACCTGAGACTCATCTATTAAGAGGCCGACACCTCTATCTTTGATTTTTACACCATCAATGACTTGGTCAAACCTCACTAAATGACCACCCAATGCTGCTTTGCTGCGATGAGGGTTAAAAACAAAATCCCCGTCACTTAGTCCACCTAAAAGGGCAGAATGTCGACTAATAAAGTCATACCCCATCTGTTCAGGCGACGTGCCTGAAACATCAATGGTAATACCAAAAACACTATCTAAATGGCCATTATTTGTTCGTAATGTAGATAATGGGAATGTGGTTTGCAGTTGGTCTAACGCCATTTGAAACAAGCTGTTTGCTGGCGGGTTAACAACATTGTCAGTCAGATTTATTTCAGCAATGCGGTGCGATGAAGTATCTAAGGGTGCGTGT
>NZ_JAFLMX010000132.1:0-6417 GCF_017849675.1 Alteromonas sp. AO-Serp | reverse complement strand
TGTCACAGTCCTTTAACTTAGCCCGCTAGGCTTGCAGGACTGTTTCGCGATTAAAAGGCTTCCATTTAGACCAAAATTCGTACACCAAAGGTCAACAGGCCCTAGACGATACCTGCCCAAAGGCAATAATTTTCTCAAACGGTGTGGTGTCGGGTAATGTACCCAAGGCAAAACAACATGCATTGCCAAGCCTTGATTCACAGAAGGTGTGGGCAATGTCGATAAGGGCGTTGTCGTTATTAAGTGACGTAGCAAGAAGTGAACATGCTTGTAGCGCTAGCGCCATTTGTTCTGTTAAATATCGGCTGCGCGTTTCCATATTCTGCGTGTTTGATAGCTCGTCGAATAGCTTACTAAGATGAATATCATAGTGCTTGTTTTTGCCTGCTTGTGTTTTAAGCTCACTAAACAAAGCCTCTTTAACGTTGGGCTCTTTGGCGAGTGCGCGCAGTACATCTAAACATTGTACGTTTCCGCTTCCTTCCCAAATAGAGTTCAGAGGCGCTTGGCGATAGTATCGTGGCATGGGGTTTTCTTCAACGTAACCAATACCGCCTAAACACTCTTGAGCTTCGTTAACAAACATAGGCGTGCGTTTACAAACCCAGTATTTTCCAATGGCGGTGGCCAGCCTTGCCAGTGCAGCTTCATGATTATCGCTCGATGCACTATCAACCGCTTTGGCAACGCGCATAGTGAGTGCAGTAGCAGCTGCACATTCAATGGTGAGGTCTGCCAACACATTTTGCATTAAAGGCTGATTGACTAAGGTCTTGCCGAATGCGTCGCGATGACTTACGTGGTGTAAGGCGTGAATCAGTGATTGTCGCATAAGTGCTGATGAGCCAATCATACAGTCTAACCGCGTAAGCGACACCATATCTATGATCACCGGCACACCACGGCCTTCTTCGCCAATCAAATATGCCGTGGCTTCCTGAAATTCAACTTCAGACGATGCATTGCTCCAGTCACCCAGCTTGTCTTTCAAACGCTGAATTCGCACGTTATTGAGTGCACCATTTTCCAACAACCTAGGTAGTAAAAAACAGCTTAGTCCGCCTTCGGCTTGCGCAAGTATAAGATGAGCGTCGCACATGGGGGCTGAGAAAAAGAATTTGTGCCCTACGATATGGTAACTTCCATCAGCCTGTTTAACCGCTGTAGTGGTATTACGCCTAACATCCGACCCACCTTGTTTCTCAGTCATCCCCATACCAATGGTCAGTCCATGTTTCTGACTAGCTGGCAGGGAACGAGGATCATAAACACCATTAATGGTTTTCTCTAGGTATACGGGTGGCAGCTGCTTTCCATACCGCATGGCCGGAATAGCTGCGTGGGTCATAGTCAGCGGGCAAGACGTGCCAGACTCAGCCTGATAATGCATATACATTAGCGCTGCCCTGAAGGTGTGTGCGCCTTCAATGCCTTCATGCTTCCACGAATAGTTGTGTACATTGTGCTGCATCGCACTTTCCATAAGCGCATGATAGCTGGGATGAAACTCAACATCGTCAATGCGGCGGCCATAGCGATCGAATGTGTGGAGAGTTGGCTTATTCTTATTAGCAAGCTCTCCGTGAGCCATAAGTGCATCCCCCGCGATTTGACCATACTGGCCTAATAACCCTTCGTCATGCTGGTGGGATGATGGCAAATGCTGCTCGACTAACACGCGCAGTAAGGTGTCATCACGCCATAAATTGTAGGGCGTGGAAATGGTGGGTTGGTTTTCTACAACGTGAGTAACAAATCGATTTGATGAAGTCATGGCATTTCCATTTGGTGAATATTCAAGGTGTACCCTTGAAATGGGCTTTTACGTTAAAGGGCTACGTTAAAGCACTATTTCCAAGTACTACCTTAGAACATTACATTGATAGTTGTAAATTGATATTTCATGTAATATTTGTGCACGGCGCGTGTTTATATAATGATGAATGCGTATATGTTTGGCCTTAAGCCAACTTATATTTTAATTAAAATTACGTCCTATCTGAGACAAAGAAGTAAATAGAGTTTGCAATTAGAAAAACAGAAAAAGCCCAATGCAAGAAAGCTACTGCTAAAGCTATTGGGCTCCCGTGACAATATTCAAATGAATGCCAGCGTAGCTGTTCGCGTAGGGGCGCTGTTTGGTATTTCTGAAAATAACATTCGGGTAACGCTCACGCGTTTACAGTCTGCACAGCTTATTACCTTGGTTGAACGCGGTTTTTACAAGCTGGGCGACAAAGGCATTCGTTTTGCAAAGGAAATTCATCAGTGGCGAGAGGATGAGGATGGGCTTGTACCCTGGCAAAACGATTGGGTTGTCGCTCAAACCAGCACGCTTCCTAAAAGTGATAAAAAGCAGCTCAGAAATAATGAACGAGCGCTGAAGCTTTTGGGGATGAGAAAGCTGACAAACGACGTTTACCTCAGACCGAACAATTTCTCTGGCGGAGCAGGCGAAGTAAGAGACAAACTTTACACACTTGGTCTATCGAAAAAGGCGCTCGTGTTTAGTGCCAGTGACTTTGACACTAAAGTACACAGCAGGGCGATGGGATTATGGAGCCACCTAAACCTAGAGGCACTTTATAAAGACGGATGCATCGAAATAGAGGAATCCCTTGCTCGATTAACGTCTTTACCCCTTGAAGAAGCAACCAAAGAATCTTATGTGATAGGAGACAGGGCGTTATACCACTTGGTGTTTGACCCCTTATTGCCATCGCCACTTGCAGATGTAGCAATGCGTGAGCGCTACCGTAATCTAGTAAAACGGTACGATGATGCTGGCGCACAAATTTGGCACCGCTTTTTAAATCAAAACTAAGCGAGATTAAAGGTAAACAGCTCAAAAAGAGGGTTACAGATACGTTACACACAGTTGAGCGTAAATTTCACATATAGATGTATTGTGTGAGAACAGTCAGAAAGATGAGACGGTAAGTAATTATTTGGCCGCATAGAACGCTAAGTGTAATTAGCTCTAATGGAAGTAGCGTAAATGGAGAGAAGATGACCGCATCAAGACCGTTATTTAAGCATATTCGCAATCATACAGCGCTTTTCAATGAGCTTTCTCAGTATCGAAACGCCGCTGTAGATACCTTGGGGTTTACGGGGTATGAATTTCATAAAACGCCAAAGTTCGTAACCGAAGATGGAAGTCGGCTTACCATAGAGCCAGAGAGAAGCATTGTACTGCCTAAAGTTCATGCGTTGTCGGGTTTGAAGAATAAGCTGACACAGGCTATTCCCACGTTACATATGGTTGAGCATAGTGAAATAGGCTATCGCTACCCAACGGCAGCGTTGGCTGGCCTAGACGCGCCATTTATTAAACGTATGCGTTCTGAGTATTTTCACAAAGTGGATGAAGATAGAAGTATTTGCCGCCCTGTGAATTTGTCGTTCGGAATTAAAAGTCGCGGAAAAGCTGACAACCGACAAGAATATGAAGTGTGGATGCCAGACGAAGCGCCAGATCAAAATCCGCTTCCTTTGCTCATCAATGCCTATGGCGAAGACTTACCCGATGATGTAAGACACTTTGTTGAACAACCCTCAAGAGTACACGGTTGGATGGGGGTTAAGCGGGCAGCATTTGAAGCGCTTTACACAAACAAGCAACATTGTGGTGATTTGATAATTTGCGGCGCCATGAGTGTAGACGCCTACAACATTGGCGCTAAACCCGATCTAGCTTATTCTCCTGAAGCAGAAAGCTCTATTGCTGTAAGCAACGCAGAGTTTGAGTGGGAAATAGAGGGGTACTATGCTCCGCGAGGTTGGGCGTTTGACCACGATGAAGTGTGGGCAGCAATAAATCACACGTTAGAAGCTATCAATGCGCCGCTCGATGATTTATACGGCAACGAAATCATTCCTATTGCCGAAAGTAAAACGGAGCGAATTTTGTCAACATTGCAATCACTGGGCGTTAGGCAGGAAGAAGTAGACGAACTCAATCTTCAGCCTTGGGAGTTCATGCTAACCGAAAGTGAGCATAGGGTTAAAGCGCACGATCCCAGCCGTTCGGTTAATTTATTAGGTAGACTAAATCGACTCTTTTACCAACCAGAGCAGCAGTTGCCTTCACTAAATTGGATGCATGACTTAATTGTTTAAGTTGACGAATTAGAGTAATATAAGGGTTTGCTGATGCTTCGAGCCTAGAGGCTAGTTAAAAGTTTGCTAGGATGAAAATGTTGGTTCTTTTTCGACGTTTTTGCTGAAGTATAGGTAAGCGTTTGCTCCTTAAAGAAGTTTTAGTGCTATACATTAAGTTATAACTAAAATAGGGGAGCACGTCGTGAAGCATTCTCAGTCCTTATATTCCCTTCAAATCAAGTCAACTCAAATGCGCCTCAAACATTATCTATTGATCACCTGTCTTTTCAGTCTACAGGCGTTAGCTAATATCAATGATTTTTCTGAATTGAATGCTGATAGGACTTATGCCGATAGCGCTGAAAAATTATTGGAACGGTTAGCCAATAAATTAGATGCATCTTCTCAAGATAAACTCCATAAACTCGGTGCATTGAGTTCGCCGCTTCAATCAAAGTTCGAGTTGAGTAAATTGTTGATGTATTACTATATATCTTACGACGAATATTCACTCGCACTAGAGCAAGTAAAGGCAATTGAACAAAACGCTCTGAATACGAAGTCTGAAAGCCAACTCGCTTTTGCGAAGCTATCCGAAATCGCTATTCTCAGCCGTTTGGACAGGGTCAAAGGGAAGCGCGCTGGAAGTGATGATTTAAAAAGGTACTATTCCGGACTCTCTTCACAGGTAAAAGACGCACTCAAGTTCAACTATATTGTTTTTGTCGCGCTATCTGAAAGGAGTAGTCGAGAGGCCATGCTTCTTGGCACGGAAGTAAACTATTTATCTGAAAATAACTCT
This sequence comes from Alteromonas sp. AO-Serp, assembly GCF_017849675.1. Taxonomy (NCBI): domain Bacteria; kingdom Pseudomonadati; phylum Pseudomonadota; class Gammaproteobacteria; order Alteromonadales; family Alteromonadaceae; genus Alteromonas; species Alteromonas sp. AO-Serp. The sequence continues at coordinate 1,511 of NZ_JAFLMX010000132.1, read as the reverse complement.
GGAGTGGGGGATTTGATGATGGGTTTACACGCTGCCTATGTAGTAGAAAACGTTCCCTCTATCAAAATTGAGCTTTTAAATCGATATATAGACTTCTGTGAAGCTCATGATATACCCGTTAAATACTTCATTCATTTTTACAACGTTATTAGCTACTTTCTAAAGCAAATAGGTGACCCCAATATTGTAGGCACTTACACCGATCGATATTTGGCCTACGCGACCGCATCTGAGGATCAAAACGAGATCTACTTTGCCTCACTAAAGAAAGTTGAACAATTATTCTTATTAGGCAAAAACAAAGAAGCTCTCGTACTGTTGGAGCAGGCTGAAAATGGCCACAATTCAGTACCCGAGCGCTGGAAGTTACAAGGTAAGTTTTTGAAAGTTGAGTTACTCGCCTCCCTTGGTCAACTAGAGCGAGCAAATCAATTGTCAGAATATTTAAGTAACGTACTTAATTCTAATGGCTTAGACGAGCCTTCAGAATTCAAAATTGCCAACACACTGCTTTCATCGTCTCAAGGTAACGTTGCGAGTGCATTAAAGCAGATTCAAGCCGAGTTTAGGCGATTCCGCTTTGACGTAACAATGGACCGTTTGAATTACTTGGAGGAGCTAACGAATGCGAAAGAGCAGGAGCGTAAGGCACTATTTGATTCAAGAGACAAAGCACGTCAGCTAGAACAAACTAATCAACTCCTTGTTTTCTGTATCGTTTCCATTTCATTGATGGCGATATTCTTAGTCAAAATGATTGTAAGCAAGAGAAAAGCCTACGAAAAGCTTGAAATCGCAAACAAAACAGACTTATTAACGGGAATGCTCAACCGTCGATTCTTGCAAATGAAACTGGAGCAAACGTTCTCCATGTTGAGTAAGAGTCGTAGAAGCGAAGAGGCAGTACTGCTTTTTATTGACATCGATATGTTCAAATCTATTAACGATAACTTCGGTCATACAGTGGGTGACAAAGTTATTTCTATGGTCTCTGGGCAAGTGATGGACTGTATTAGAGAGCGAGATTATGCAGGTCGTTACGGTGGTGAAGAATTTGCAGTAATACTTAATAACCTAAATGCTGCGCAAGCCATGGATATAGCAGAGAGGATCAGAGTTAAAGTTAGAGAGCTAGAGGACTGTACTTTGCTTGGACAAAGAAAAGTGTCAGTAAGTATAGGTGTATCAGCATTTGATGTTCGATTTAAGTCTCTTAACGAATGGTTAAATGATGCTGACCAAGCTCTTTATGAGGCGAAACGCAGTGGGAGGGATAAAGTCGTTCGATCTAACTTCAATGAACCACCTCAAATAGTGGAAGTTTAACCCTAGTAGACCTTTTGGAAATCTGTAACTAAAAAGACTTATATGTAAAATTTTATATAAAATATGTTTGTTTTTGTAAATAACTTTCAGTTTTGTCGTGATCTGTCTGTTTATTTTGCTGTTTCTGTAATTAAATTACGAAAAATGCTTTATTTTTTGAAAGTATTGTTCATAATGTATTCATC
>NZ_JAFLMX010000218.1:0-2124 GCF_017849675.1 Alteromonas sp. AO-Serp | reverse complement strand
GCTGAAAAGCTTCGCCTGCCATTTTTGCAAAGAAACGGGCTTCAGCAAGACGTAACCCGTTATAAAGAAAGGCTTGAAGAGAAAGCAGCCCAGTTGCCCGACTTAAAAACGCAAAAGGCACAGCTCAGTTTGGAAGTGATGAACGCTGAACAAGCGTTAGTTCTTACAAAACAACAAAGCAGTGAGCTTGAAAAGCGCATAAACGAGCAGGTAGTTCCGCTAGATAACCAAATAGCGCAACTCACTACTGAACAGCAAAAAGCAAACGAAAATGCGGCACGTTTAAAGCAATCAATAAACACGTTAACGCTAAAGCGCACAGAAATCGAAAACGCTTCGGCAGATAACAAAACAAAGCTTGGTGAACTGGAAACTTACTTACGTGAACATCACTCACTTAGCGGCATGGCAGAATTTATAAGTGGCTGGAGTGAAACGGCGCGCCATATTGAACATGATCAGAAGCAGTTAGAAACACTGACACAAAGCGTAAAGAATGATCGTCAGGCGCTTTCATCCCTAGATGACGCTATTGCAAAGACAAATGAGTCGTTAAGCACCTTAACGCAGACCTTCGATGACAAAAACGGGCAAGTAGCCAAGTGCGAAAAGGCACTTCAGGCCGCGCTATCTGACAAACCAAGTGATACTAATAGTGCTAATGCAACCAGCAAAGCAAGCCTTCAGCAAGAGCGTGATACCAAGCTCCATCATTGGGATAACGTGTTACAGATAGGGCATATTCAACAGCAATATTTGGCACTAGAACAAGAGAAAGTATCGCTGGGTGCGCAAAAGGAAGACTTAGCGAAGAAACTAGCTCAGCAGCAATCTGACCGCCAAGCCTTGGTTGATGCTTACAAGCAAACTCGTAGTAATTTAAAAGACATAGAGGCGCTTATTGCCTTGGATGCTGAAGTGGCGCACCTGCGCGCCCAGCTAAAAAGTGGCGAGCCATGCCCTGTCTGTGGGGCAAACGAGCACACCACGTCTAGCGTGGTTATTGATGTACCTGAAACTATCCAAAAGCGAGATAGCTTAAAGCAGCAGTTAGATGATATTGAGCAGCAAGGGGCGCGGGCAAAAGAAAGTGTTACACAATCTGAATTCACGCTAGCTCAGGTTAATAAGCAGCTAGAACAGGCAAGCGGGCAACGAGATACGCTGCTAGAAAAATGGCAGCAGATTTCAAGCGTACTTAGCGCTGATATACCGAGCTTTGAAAAGGTCGACATTAATACATCGCAAAGCGTCGCTCAATTTACCCAGCAGTTTAAAACTCGTCTCGATGATATTAGTGCCCAATTAACGCGTTTAGATGAGTGCGAGCAAGCTCTAAATGCTGCACTGCAGGCTAAAAATGAAGCGCAACAGGCATTACAAGGCAAGCAGTCAGAACTTGCAGTTTCTCTGCAGCAGCGCGAAACCTTGGAAAAGCAATTTACAGAACGTAGTGCAGAGTTAGAGAATAAAACAAAAGGGGTTAACGATGGTATTTTAGCGCTTAGGGAAACTATGACGGCGCACGGTGCTGATATTCACAACTTGGCTATTGATGGAATTGCCACGTGGTTAAATGAAAAAGCCGAAGCGCTTAAAACCTATAAACACAATCATCAGCTACACGCTAAACTTAAAGATGAGTTGCAAGGGGTAAGTAGCGCCTTGCTAGTGGTTAGTCGTGATATCGAAAGCGCTGAGAATCAGCTAAAGGATGTATCTGAAGAGCTTGTGCAGCTAGATAATAGTTTAAAGGCGCTGCGAGACTCGCGCAAAACCGTATTCCCAGAAGGGGATATTGCTGAAACAAGGAATAAGGCAAGCGCTGGCCAAGAAATGGCTGAGCGAAACGTGAGTGAATGCAAATCTCGCCTGCAACAAACGGACACTATATTGTCTCGTTTAGAGGCCGAAATTGCCCAGCTCAATGAGCAACTGCGCGAAAAAGAGCAAGCACTTACAGAGGCAACAGAGCACTTTAGCCGTCAGTTGGCGAGCAGCCCATTTGACGATGAGCAAGCGTTTAGCAATGCGCTTTTAGACGAAGATACCCGCAACACCTTACTTGAACTGCAAAAGCGATTAACTCAGCAAAAACAACAAGCAGACTTAAAGCTAGAAAAC
>NZ_JAFLMX010000088.1:0-43386 GCF_017849675.1 Alteromonas sp. AO-Serp | reverse complement strand
TAATATGTATATACATATTATGTATTACATTACAAAATAATCAGAGACTTAAAAAATGGCGCGCACAGGCATCTCTCAATTTGACGTTGAAAAAGCATATAAATCATTGACTTCACAGGGTGTAAATAACCCATCAATTGATGCAATACGAGCTGAGCTGGGTAACACTGGCTCCAAAACCACCATCTCAAAATACCTCAAAGACATTAAAAAGACCCGTACTAACGGTACACTCACCGAGGTCAAAGTCTCCGACGCCATTGGGCACCTGGTAAGCCAGCTTGCTGCCAGGCTCAACGCTGAAGCGAATAAAACCATTGAAGACATGGAGCAAGCCTTTGATAAAGAGCGTAAGTCTTGGAATCAAGAAAAGTCAGGACTTGAGGAGTCGTTAAGCCAAGCCACAGAGCAAAATAAAGCTCTAAGTGATAACATTCACTCACTACAGGCGAAGCTCAATACTGCCAGCCGTGAGAGTGAGCAACTGAACACTGAGTTGCAAGGTATTCAAAGTGACTTGAAAGAACTTACAGCTGTTTGTGGACAAAAAGATGAACGAATTATCGATCTGGAGAAGAGTCTGCAACACAGTTATGACAACTTGAGCCACTTCCGCGAATCCGCTAAAGAACAGCGTGATCAACAAGAGCGCAAGCACGCTGAAGAAGTGTCGGGATTGCGAGCAGAGCAGCGAAAGCTGGGGCAAACCATTGCCTCTCAACAGTCAGAACTCACGCAGTTGAACCGTCAGAACGCTGAGCTAATCACCGAAAAGCGGTTGTTGGCCAAGTCACAGCGCGAACTTCAAAACTCATTAAAAGCGTTAACTGAACAGGTGCAGTCAGCCAGTACTGACAGAGAGGAGCTACTAGCGCAACTTGATGCTATAACCAAAGAAAACAATGAGCTAAACACTTCCGTTGTTCAGCTAGAGCATGAGGTTGAGGAATTGAAATCGCCCGAGAAACTCGCAAAAAAACAGGAAGTAGCCAAGTCTAAAAGCTAGCCTTTAAGCACAAAGCTGTGTAATAGTTGGTTAGTATCCACTTATCTTTTGTGAACTAACTGATAATCTGCTAGTCTACTGCCCTGCATTTATGAGAACGAGTAGAGACTCTTTTTTACCGTGAACCGTCAACTTTTAACTTTCGCTCTAGCCATATTGATTGCCCTGCAATCGGTAGTTGCTGTGGCGGACGTTCATCAGTTTCATCAATCCGGTTCTGAGCATCTTACTTTTGATCACGAGCATCAAAAAGCTCACTCTTCTCCAATACCAGATGATGACAAGCGTTGGTTAGAATCAGAAAAGAGCAAAAGCTACCAGCTTGATTGCCACCATTGTTGTCACTGTCATGGCTCATCACACCCTTTCTTTCTGGGTCGCCAAGATATCTCTGCTTCTCTTTATCAAAAGGGTGCTATTTTAGGCAACCCTTCCCATTACCGTTCCCATATAGCCTTCCCTGATAATCCCCCTCCGATCAGTTAAATACAGTACAAATAAACTTTTATTCTGAGGTATAGCGTTGTGCAAATGCCAACCCAGCTGTACCTGATGTACTTTGATTTTAATTGTGAGGAAATTTCATGAAGAAACTATCCGTTTCTTATGCGATGTGTGCCGTTATTTATTTGCTGTCGGCTTCGGCGCAAGCGCAACCCGTTGATTGGGAGCGCTGGCTGGCATCACAGATAAAGCAGCACCCAGACATCATCGCGGCCCGCGAGCAACTGCAAGGCTCGGAAGCTACTGCGGACGCAGCGGAACAGCCACTTTACAACCCGGAGTTATCTTCTGAGCTGGAACAGGTTGGTGAAGAAAATAACTACCGTGTAGGTGTTTCTCAAACGGTTGACTGGTGGGATAGACGAGGTGCTAAACAGCAGCAAGCGGCTTTTATCCGACAAGCAGCCAAAGCCCAGTATCAGCAACAGGTTATGAGTAAGACTGCTGAGGCTCTATCAGCATTGGTTGAGTGGCGTGCCAGTAATGAAGCCGCCATTATTGCTCAGGCACAAAAAGAGCAGCTTAATGCATTATTGCAAGTGGCTGAAAAGCGCCAAAAAGCAGGGGATATAGGCACTATTGATGCTGAACTCACCTTTCTATCTTTATCAAAACAGCTGGCACAGGTCGCTGAGCTTGAAGTCGCTTTGCAAAAAGCAGAAAGCAGAGTGCGCGAACTTTTGCCACAGTGGACTCCTGAAAAAGGAGGCATTCCCGAAGATTTCTGGCCTTCGGAGCCAGTGTCCATTACTGACCAGGAGTTGTTACAACATCCCTATGTTGCCAGCGCTCAGGCTCGCTGGAAGTCCATCAAGGAAGAGGCCGTAGCAACCCGCCGCGCAGCCAAAGCAGAGCCGACCTTTGGAGTCAATGCTGGTCGCGACGGTGGAGAAAATACTGTCGGCCTGACCTTCTCGATTCCTTTGAATGTACGTAATGACTACAGTGCCGAAACTCGTGTGGCTAATCGTGCAGCACTAGAAGCAGAGGCCCGATTCTTGGCCGTTTATCGCAATCTACGGTTTGACTGGCAGGCTGCACAAGCTGCCTGGAAACGTTATGACGAGCAATACCGACGCTGGCTCGAGCTAGCTCGTGGCAGAGTTGAAAATAGTGCTGACTTGTTGGAACGCCAGTGGCGAAGCGGCGACCTATCAACAACTGACTACCTGCTCGCTCTCAACCAGCGTTCGGAGAGCCTGCTGGCAGGAATCTCACTCGAAAAGCACACACAACTTGCGTTAACCGAAGTGTTGCTGCACTCCGGCCAGCTCAGAGCTGTTGCACCAACTGCGACTAAGCCACTGAATTAAAGATAGGATAATGAACATGAATAGATTATTGATAGCGATGCTAAGCGCCGCAATGACTGCACCAAGCATAGGGCTTGCAGAAACGATGAGTGGTGAGGCGCACGAACATGATAAGAGCAAGCCTGCTCAAGAGGTTATTGAGCATAAGGATGATGCGTCTCACAAGGAGCACCCATCAAATGCCACGGATGAACATGAGCGTCATGGTGATACAAAACATGGGTCTAGCGATAGTTCCCACAATGAAAGTCATGATGATGCGGGACACAGCGAAAGTAATACTGAAGAAGATGGACATGGGCATCAAGAAGAAGCTTCTGCCACTACGGCACTAAATGCTACTCAAATGACGATTGCTGATATCCAGGTTGCTCCTCTCACTGCCGAGCGCGTTGATTATGAGTTCTACGCACCAGGGGAAGTTCTTTCTAATGGATACACTAGCTACATAGTGTCACCGCGAGTAGCTTCCGTTGTATTACGTCGTCACGTAGCATTGGGCGCTCATGTCGAACAAGGTCAGCCACTGGTAACCCTGTTCAGTGAGGATGTGGCGCAGGCCCAGGCAGACTATCGCACCGCTTGGCCTGAATGGGAAAGAGTCCGCAAGCTCGGTCGCAAAACCGTTGGAGAGCAGCGTTATATCCAGGCCAAAACCAGCTGGGAGGCTGCTCGGGCAACGTTGCAGGCCTATGGGTTAGCTGAGTCAGATTTGCAGTCTCTGGCATCGCAAGATATTAAGGCATTGGGCGAATATACCCTACGTGCCGAAACCGATGGTTCTGTGTTATCTGACGACTTCGAGCAGGGGCAGCGCGTCGAAGCTGGTTCTCCTCTGATCAAGCTGGCCAATGAGAAGCAGCTCTGGGTCGAAGCACACCTTCCAGCAGATCAGTCTATATCACTTCCGCTCGGTACATTGGCTGACATTGTGGCTGGTGATATCCGAATTCAAGGCAAGGTATCCCAAGAAGCACATACCATAAACCCCGTTACACGAACCCGAACAGTGCGCTTATTGGTGGACAACCTGGAGCATAGGCTGCATCCGGGACAGTTTGCAGAGGTCTTCTTCCGTTTTCGTACAGAAGAGCCGGTATTGGCTGTGCCAGAGTCAGCACTGATGCGAAATCCCGATGGAGACTGGGCAATTTTTGTAGAAGAGAGTCCAGGGCAGTTTCGCTCTCAAGAAGTTGAACTAAAGCGAGCACTAGGTTCGTTGCGTGAAATTAACGGCATTGTTCCCGGAACACGTATTGTTACCGACGGTGCCTTTTTTGTTGCTTCACAAATCGCCAAAGGCGGTTTTGATCCGCATAACCACTAAGCATTAAGGAGACTCTATGTTTAATCGAATTGTCGATTGGGCGGTCACTAACCGTTTGCTGGTGGCGATTGCGCTCATTACACTAACGGTCAGCGCCTTTTTTATTATTCCAAGGCTGAATCTTGATGCATTTCCGGATGTTACCAACGTTCAGGTCTCGGTCAATACTGAAGCTCCTGGCTTGGCTGCTGAGGAAGTCGAGCAGCTGATAACCTATCCGATTGAAGCTGTCATGTACGCTCTGCCTGATGTAGAAGAAGTAAGGTCTATTTCAAAGACTGGCTTGTCTGGCGTTACTGTTGTGTTTAAGGAAGGCACTGATATTTACTTTGCCCGGCAACTGGTATTCGAGCGACTTCAGGCTGCCAAAGAGCTGATTCCAGAGGGCGTTGGTACACCCGAAATGGGGCCAAACACTTCTGGGCTGGGGCAAGTCTATCAGTATTTACTGGTTGCCGAACCCGGTTCGGGTTTCGATGCCATGGAGCTACGCAGCTTAAATGACTGGGTGGTCAAGTTGTTGCTTATCCCGGCCGAAGGCGTGACTGATGTGCTGTCTTTCGGCGGTGAGGTGCGTCAGTATCAGGTCGATCTGAATCCGTCAAAGCTGTTATCTTACGATCTGACCCAGGACGATATCATGGCGGCTCTGGAGCGTAACAACACCAATGTTGGCGGCTGGTATATGAACCGTGGTCAGGAGCAATTGGTGATCCGAGGTACCGGCTGGCTCGATCATGGCAAGCAAGGGCTGGAGCAGATCCGTCAAGTTCCCCTGAAAACGGTGGATGGCACCACTATCACCGTATCGGATGTAGCCAAAGTGAATCTGGGTAGCGAAATCCGCCAGGGCGCAGTGACCATGACACGCCGAACTTCGGATGGGAAAGTTGAGACACTAGGCGAAGTCGTCTCAGGCATTGTATTAAAACGTTTAGGCGCCAATACCAAAAGCACCATTGATGGGGTTAATGCCCGTATCGAGCGTATTAATCAGGCGTTACCGGAAGGAGTTAAGTTCGAGGCTTACTATGATCAGGCCGATCTGGTGACGCAAGCGGTTGATACCGTTGTCAATGCTCTGTTACTGGCGTTTGTCTTCATTGTGGTCATTTTGGCGCTGTTCCTAATGAATTTGCGTGCTACCTTACTGGTACTGATCTCAATTCCAATTTCCATCGGTATTGCTTTGATGGTGATGGCGTGGTTTGGTCTTTCGGCAAACTTAATGTCTCTAGGCGGTATTGCCGTGGCCATTGGCATGCTCGTGGATGGCTCTGTAGTGATGGTCGAAAACATGTTCAAACATTTGACCCATCCCGATGCCACCCATGACAAAGATAGACAGACAATGGTTCAGGATGATCCAGGTCCTGTTGATGCAGCTCATGATAGCCATGGGATTGCTTTACGCTTGCAAGAAGCTGGCAGAGAGGTAGCAAGACCTATATTTTTTGCGACAGCAATTATTTTAGTTGTCTTCATGCCGCTATTCAGTTTCGAAGGGGTCGAAGCCAAACTGTTCCAGCCGATGGCTATCAGTATCATGCTGTCTATGCTGTCCGCGCTGGTTGTAGCTTTAATCATAGTCCCAGCATTAGCCACCTACCTGTTTCGCAAAGGGATACGCCCGCGGGAGAGTTTCGTCTTGAAACCACTTGATAAACTCTACCGCAAGGGTTTGTCGTGGGCTATGAGCCACAGTAAGGTCGTCGTTGGTATTGCTGTAACGCTCGTGGTTGCGGCAGCTTTAGTAATACCGCGTCTGGGTACCGAGTTTGTGCCTGAACTCGAAGAAGGAACGGTCAACCTCCGGGTAACTCTCGCTCCGTCCTCCAGCCTGGATACTGCGCTTGAAGTCGCTCCAAAACTCGAAGCAATGCTGATGGAATTCCCGGAAGTCACCTATGCGTTATCACGCATTGGACGTGCCGAAATTGGCGGTGATCCAGAGCCAGTGAATAACATTGAGATCTATATTGGTCTTAAGCCAGTGCCAGAATGGACCAGCGCCGATAATCGTTATGAACTTCAATCCCTGATGGAGCAAAAGCTGGAACAACATCCCGGATTGCTGTTCAATTTTTCACAACCAATTGCCACCCGTGTGGATGAGCTGTTATCGGGGGTTAAAGCGCAACTAGCGATAAAACTCTTTGGTAAAGATCTTGATGTGCTGGCTGAAAAAGGGCAGGCAATTGAGGCAGTGGTCAAAAAGATCGACGGTACGCGTGATGTTGCCATGGAGCAAATTGTCGGTGAAGCTCAATTGGTCGTAAAGCCCAATCGCCGCGCATTGTCTCGTTATGGACTCGACGTAGCGGATGTCATGGAAGTGGTTCGAAATGGGCTTGGCGGTGCCAGCGCTGGACAAATCATCAATGGTAACGAACGTTATGATATCTATGTTCGGTTGGATGAACGTTTTCGCCAAGATCGCGAAACTATTGCTGACCTTCGTTTGCAGGCACCTTCAGGAGCCTGGGTTCGCCTTGGTGATGTAGCCTCTGTAAATATTGCTTCCGGCCCGCCGCAGGTTCGCCGCGATGATGTTCAGCGCAGAGTAGTCGTTCAGGCCAATGTGCAAGGGCGTGATATGGGCAGTGTGGTAGCAGATATTCGCGCAGCGATTGCTGAACAAGTTGATTTGCCAACGGGTTACTCCGTGGATATAGGTGGACAATTCGAAAATCAACAGCGAGCACAAAAGCGTCTGTCGCTGGTCGTGCCATTATCGCTGGCGCTTATTGCCTTGTTGCTTTACTTTGCCTTTGCTTCGGTTGGTCAGGCTATGCTGATCCTGGTAAATGTACCTCTAGCCGTTATTGGTGGGGTGTTCTCACTCTGGCTGTCAGGGCAGTATTTATCAGTGCCCAGCTCGGTCGGATTTATTACCCTGTTTGGCGTCGCGGTACTTAACGGTGTAGTGATGGTTGAAAGTATCAATCAGCGTATCAAGGATGGCCTACCTGTCAGTGAAGCCGCTTTTGATGGTGCCGTATCCAGGCTTAGACCGGTATTGATGACAGCAGTGACATCTGCGTTAGGTTTAATACCGATGTTGCTATCAAATGGCGTTGGCGCAGAGATACAAAAACCGCTTGCCAGTGTTATCGTAGGCGGGCTGATAACAGCCACATTTTTAACACTGTTTGTGTTGCCCGTTCTGTTTGCCTGGTTTTCAAAAGGTAAGTTGAAGGAGAAACACTAACTAGCAATCTGCCGGCTCTATTTTGGAGTCGGCAATACTTTATAATAGCAAGATGGTTTGAACCAACACCCCATTAATGCTGAAAGCTCGCCCATTTTCGTATCGAGGACTCTCCGCTTTAGACTATAGTGATCGGGGAGGGGGAAAGCCAATATCAAAAAATGCAAGGTATACCTATGAGCCAGAAATGTAACCGTGACTGCAAAGCAGATGCTACAGATGAAACACAAGATATTACTAACGACGACAAGTTATTTGAAGGGGCACATGTAAGCGAATACCACGTTCCTAAAATGGACTGCCCATCAGAGGAAAGCATGATCCGAATGGCACTGGACAGTCTTGAGCCAAGTGTAATCCTCGAGTTTGATACACATAAACGCATAGTTAGAGTGCTTCATCACCTTGAACTCAGGGACATGGTAGAAGACCGGATAACGTCTCTTGGGCTTGGGGCTAGATTGGAATCAACTAACGCTGTGGACAGCGAGATTATCCATAAAGCAAGGTTGACGGCACAAAATGAAGAAGCAGAGGAAGCTGGGATACTTAAAATGCTATTAGCTATTAATGCAGTGATGTTTATTACAGAACTTGTTATCGGCTGGTGGGCACAATCGACCGGATTGATAGCTGATTCATTGGATATGTTTGCCGATGCAGCAGTGTATGGGGTGGCACTATACGCCGTTGGGCATGGCGTCCGAAAAAAACTCCGTGCAGCGCATATATCAGGATGGTTACAGATTATATTAGCTCTGGGTGTATTAACAGAAGTTGTGAGGAGACTGGTTCAAGGGAGTGAGCCTGAGTCAAACCTTATGATGGTGTTTGGCTTAATTGCCTTGGTAGCAAATGTCTGGTGCTTAATCTTAATTGCCAAAAAGCGAAATGGCGGCGCTCACATGAGAGCAAGTTGGATTTTTTCTGCTAACGATGTCATCGCTAACGCAGGCGTTATTATTGCCGGAGGATTAGTGGCATGGACGGGCTCACAATATCCAGACTTAATCATTGGGTTTATCATTGGATTAATTGTTTTAGTTGGCGGTATTCGTATATTGAAGATCAAATCCTAAGGTAGGAATAGAGCTCCACAAGAGGTAATCTTAAATGCATGATCATTCGCACTCACATGGTTCAAATAATCGTATAGGTTGGGCATTTTTTCTGAATGTCACCTTTACCATTATCGAATTTATAGGAGGTATCTTAACCAATAGTACCGCCATCATGGCCGACGCCGTTCATGATCTTGGCGACAGTTTATCCATCGGATTTGCTTGGTTTCTCAGTAAAGTTAGTGAAAAAGGTTCAAATTCAGAGTTCACCTATGGTTACCGCCGGTTATCATTGTTCGGTGCACTTATTAATGGTCTAGTCCTCATTATTGGTTCCGTCTGGGTTCTGACAGAAGCTATCCCTAAACTCCTGCAACCAGAAATGCCTATAGTTGAGGGCATGATCGCCTTAGCCGTGTTTGGGGTGCTAGTTAATGGGTTTGCGGCTTATAAATTAAGTAAAGGCAAAACTCTTAATGAGCGTGTACTCAATTGGCATTTATTGGAAGATGTACTGGGTTGGGTTGCAGTTTTAATCGTTTCCATCGTACTTCTTTTTGTTGACTGGCCCATTCTTGACCCAGCTTTATCAATTCTTTTCACTCTCTATATTTTAATTAATGTTGCTAAAAACCTTTGGCACACTATAAGGTTATTTTTACAGGCAATCCCTGACAAAGAACTGTCAAAATCAGTTTATAAAACCTTAATAGAACTCAAAGAAGTGGATAGTATCCATCACCTGCACTTGTGGTCATTGGATGGAGAGCATCATGTACTTACTGCTCATCTAGCTCTACAAGAGGCACTGTCTACTCAACAGCAACTGGAGTTAAAAAAGTCCATAGCAGAACGATTGAGTAAATTTAATTTAGAGCATACGACCATTGAGCTTGAAATGACAAATGAGCAATGTCGCGATGATTCTCAAGCTCTGTAATTGGGAGTGTACAGCTATAATTTATATTGTGGCCGCACTGTAACTGGTACCCTTGACCTATGCGTCGATTAATTTATTTCGTTGAATCAAATCTTGTTTGGTTTGTGATTATTGTAGCTGGAGTTGGCCTGATATTGCCCGAATCCGGGAAGTACCTCGACTCCTCAATAGCCCCTTTACTTGTGATTCTGATGTTTGTGATCAGCCTTACATTTGATGCACATGCCGTACGAATAGTCTTTCGCAAACCGTCAAGACAGTTTTTGGCAATGGGGCTCGTCTATGGCCCGATTCAATTGCAGGCTTCTTGACTGGTCGCCTTTTTCAATGCGGTCAATACAGCCTTTTCTCCTTTCGTAGTTCCGCTCCTTTTTCTATGGCTGACAGGGATACAGCTAGAAGTCCCTCTCGTTTCCATCATCCTGGAGTTAGCTCTAGTTGTTTTAGTGCCTACAATTCTCGGTGTAACCTTACGCACCAACTTTCCGACGATTATTTCAAAGCATGATTCGACTTACGCAGGAATTGGGTCAGTCTTCTATCTTGTAATATTACTTGCGGTAGTGGCTTCCAATGCAGAAACCATCATTGGTTATGGATAGTATGCTTTTGTAATTGCTGGAGCAGCTTTAAGTCTAAATCTTTGTGGCTACTTAATTGGAATGGCTTCACGGTTTATAACGACAGACCGACCGGAAGTCATCGCATACCTATTTACTGTCAGCAAAAAAGAATTTAGCATTGCAGCGGCTTTTGTGGCTGCATCCCGGTTGCCATCAGAAATAGTAATACCAGCCACATTCTTTGCAGTAATTCAGATGATCACATCTCCTATTGTGGCCAAATATCTTGCTTGAGGCTAGCTCTCAAACAGTTACTGAAGAAACTTTCCACGAAGAAATATGCAGTAAATTGGTAGTACCGTATCACTGGAAACCAAAAGCAGACTCATAAATATCTTTTCTGACGAAAGATAAAGCTTACCCAGCACAGCAAGACAGTTCTTTAATATCTTTACTGAAAGTTTGTGCACAAAGCTTCAGGCCTTCCACCATAGTTAAATAAGGAAACAATTGATCCGCTAAGTCATCCACTGTCATGTGGTTGTGAATCGCCAGTGCCGCGCTCTGGATAATCTCGCCGCCATCATGAGCTAATACTTGGGCTCCGATCAGGCGTTGGGAGCCAGCTTCAACCACCAGTTTGATGAAACCCTGAGAGTCGAAGTTAGCCAGTGCTCGAGGCACGTTTTCCAGTGGGAATACTCGACTTTCGGTCTCAATATTCTGTGCATGAGCTTCTTGTTCTGACAACCCTACCGTTGCTACCTGCGGTTCGGTAAAGATCACGGCTGGCATCGCGGATAGATTCAACCGAGCTTCACCCCCTGTCATGTTAATCCCTGCACGACTGCCTGCCGCTGCCGCGACATAAACCAGTTGCGGCATGTTACTACAATCACCTGCTGCGTAAATATGTGACTGTGATGTGCGCATCTGATCACCTACAGTGACCGCTCCATTGGCCTCTTTTTCTACACCGGCAGCGGCAAGATTAAGCTTACCGGTATTAGGTGCACGGCCGGTGGCGACCAGCAATTTATCGCCACGAATTTCTCCTTGCTCGGTATCAAGGATAAACTTATTATCTTCATAAGACACCTGACTGGCTTGGGTATGTTCCAGTACGCGAATGCCTTCCTGTTCAAAAGCTACGGTTAAGCCTTCTCCCAACAGTGGGTCTTCACGGAGCAATAAAGTACTGCGAGCCAAGATAGTGACCTCTGCACCCAGCCGACGATAAGCTTGAGCAAGTTCGACAGCCACAACTGAAGAGCCTATCACTAACAAGTGCTCAGGTAGCTCAGTTTCGAATAAAGCTTCCGTCGAAGTCCAATAAGGGGTATCAACCAGGCCTGGAATAGGAGGAATAGATGGCTGACTGCCGCTGGCAATCAAAAAGCGATCTGCAACCAGCTCTTGCTCGTAACCATCTTTGTTGCGAATAGTTAAGGTATGAGTATCTTTAAAAGATGCATAACCTTGTACCAATGACAATGCTGGATTGGTATCCAGAATATGCTGATATTTGGCGGCACGTAACTCTTCCACGCGTGCAGTTTGTTGTTTCGCTAACAAGCTACGATCCAAAGAAGGTTCATGATTTTCTAGACCGTCGAAAGGATTGTTACGCTGCTGTTCAGCCAGCTGGGCAGCCCGGAGCAGAATTTTCGAAGGTACACAACCGACATTAACACAACAACCTCCGATCACATCTCCAGCTTCAACGAGTGTGACTTGTGCTCCATTTTCCACTGCCTTGATAGCACAAGCAAAAGCAGCCGAGCCAGTACCGATGATAGCGACATGCAGCGACTTTTTGTCAGTCACATCTTCACTATCGCAGCCATCTAACGCGACAGGTTGAGCCGTGTAGCCAAGAGCTTTGATGGTATTGATTAGCGTCTGTTCATTGACATCAGATTCTGCTTCGACGACTGCACTGGATTTCGTATAAAAAACGGTGGCATTTCTGACGCCAGGCATGACGATCAAGGCATCTTCGATCTGCTGAGGGCATCTTTCACAAGTCATTCCAGAGATGGAGAATTTACGCATAAAGACCTCCTTATGGATTTGAGTGAGTGTTGTCGGCAGGAAGCACACAACTTTCATTGTCACAGCGTTTATTCGCTGGCGAAAAAATATCCCAGATTGATACCGCTACCATCAGTGCCAAGGCTGAGTACGTCACATAAGTGCTCCAGGCATATTGAAAGAACGGATAAAGTGATAGCAACAACAGAATAGGCCCTAGCATACCAAGCAGGTTACGATGCCACTGCTTGTGACCAATCCAGCCAAGTCCGTTAACTATTAGGCTAACCCAAGCCAATATAGGCAAGAGTGTATTGATAAAGAACCACTACCACTGACTGAGGAACCCTGCCCGATGGCTGCCCCCAAGCTGGCGATGGCCGGAAAGCACATGGCACAACCCATGGCAGACACCACGGCACCTAATGAGCTGGCTTTGTCGCCAATGCGGGTAAAAAGACTCAGCAGGTTCTTCATTAGTATTCGTCCTTTATTGCTTTACCACAGATGGATAGCCGGCATTTTTTGTGGCCTCGGTCAGCTTTTCCACCGTAGTTTTTTCATCATCAAAAGTGACCACGGCTAACTTATCTTCGAAGGTCACTTCAGCTTTGGTAACTCCCTCAACCTGTTGCAATGCTTTTTCCACCGTAATCGGACAAGTTACGCAGGTCATCGTGGGAACTTCAAGCATGACTGTTTGCTGCTTGGCAAACGCACCCAAGCTAAGTATTGATAGTAGGGATAATAGTGCAATTTTTTTCATCTTCTTCTCCAAGGGTTATTTCTCAACGATATAATTAAGCAAACCAGATAATCCAGTAATTGCTAGTGACTAATATTAATGCAATGAAGGCGGTTACCCAGAAAATGATCTGCCGGCGCTTACGTACTTGTGGCATTGCACAAGCGGTTCCAGGCTCACACTCTTCTATAGGTCGATAAACTTTCCAACCGGCAAAACTAAATAAAACCAGTACCAGCAAGATAAAAATAGGGCGGTATGGCTCCAATACGGTCAGATTGCCAATCCAAGAACCACTAACGCCTAGTAGTAACAAGACTAAGGGCCCAGCACAACAAAGCCCAGCACCAATAGCAGCAGCAATACCACCAACTAGCGGTAAACTGGTATCGTTTTTTGCCATGGCTTACTCCACTTCAAATGTTCTGATAGAAAACAGTATAAACTCCGTATCCAAGTACGGAGTCAAGGGGTTTAGCGATTGTTATTAGTTGTTTTCTGGGAGAAGGGAAGTAATAATCGGGCAATGTGCCTGTTCAGTGTTGCTTGCACATTGTTTCAGTAAATCATTAAGACTGGTTTCTAAGCGGCGTAGATCAGCCATTTTTGCACGAACACTGGCAAGTTTGTGGTTTGCTATACTTTGTACTTCTTGGCAAGAAGTCTCTTCCAGCATCAGCAAGTTAGCGATCTCATCCAAGGAAAACCCTAACTCTTGAGCACGTTTGATAAACCGAATGCGATTCAAAGTCGTCTCAGGATAACGACGATAACCTTTAACGGGTTTTTGGGGCTGTTCAATTAAGCCGCACCGTTCATAATATCTAACGGTCTCAACGTTTACGCTTGCCAATTTGGCAAGTTGACCAATTACATACATAATTTAACCGTATTGTCGGTACTGAAGTGGGTAGTAAAATTCTAAGTTGAAAGTACGAATATAACAAACAGTGTATCAATAGCGCAAAGTCTGCTGTTAGTTCGTTGAGATATTCAATATATTTCATATGGTTAAACTATTTTTTGGTCGATTTATCACGAATCGTGGCCGTACCTCGAATATCGTTTTCACCAGCGTCGATGTTAATGCCTCCATCATTTAGCCAGTAAGCTTTCTGACCAGCGACAAAGTTCTCCTTAGCAAATGACGATAAGATGTCTTCAACTTGCTTAGGCGCTACAGCGAGAAAGTGAGTTTGGCAATAAGGCATGAACATCGGCTTTGGTTGCGTTGTTATCTATCAAGCATAGCTAAGAACTGACTTTGAATATCGATCTTTTTGTCAGTAATCTTTTTTCACTGCGCCAAACTTGAGCAAGCCATCATAGCGAAAGCAATGCACTCTCTTACATACTCCAGCGCCTGTTTTATAAGCGTTACTACCGTACCTTTGTTAAGCCGAATACTGCCCAAGGTCGGTGGCCCAGAAGCCGTGAAAATAGCAGTTACCTTGCAAAGGGAAGGCTCCTTGATGCACCTGCCTACGCCGGAATTCTCGGTTTCAGTAAGAGGGTTGCTTGAGTGACCACTGACTTCAAAATCAAGCCATCATCAATAAAGTTCATAGGTAAACCTCTGGTAACAGTATAAAACACCTTACTCTTTTCAGATCTCCGCGCAAGTTGCATTTTGCTGTAAAAGTTGTTATTAACACTAAAATTCTGATTAATAAGTATAAAACTGTTATTTTTCCTCAATGCTTTTTCGTGTAATCACCTACTCTAACGGCCTGTTGTGGTTGATGTAGATGTAGCGGTCAATATGACATGGCCAGTCCAGCAACTCTAATTACATGGCCAAAGTCACTGTTCCACTACAGCTAAAACAACTCACAGGTCGGAGCCTGCATTAATTGGGATTGCTCAAATAACTCACAGATCTAAATTTTCCATCAGGTAGATTTAACAACATTAAAATATTATACTTCTGCCGTGGGAGTACCGTTTAGTGAGCTAAGAGCGGTTGAGGATAAATCGTTACCGTTGGAAGGTAAACCACCTTCATTTGATGACAACCTTATCATCCATGGCGATAACCTCGTAGCCATAAAGACGAGCATTTAAATGGAAACGATGACACTAGAGGCTGTTGATCTTTGAACATTATTTGTTCAGCAGTACATTGGTAGCCACATCATCATGAATGCCAATGCGACTGTACTGCTATAGTTTCGAGCTAGCTTGTCGTATCTTGTTGATATTGCCCGGTACCTTTTTATCCTCAAAAACGCGTTTTCAACAAGATGCCTATATCGATACAGGCACCAGTCCATATCGTCATTACCTAATTTGTTATTTCGTTTGCGTGGAATATTGGCATCTGCTCCACTTTCTTCTACGTAAGCTCTAAAAGCTTCACTGTCATGGCCTTTATCAGCACATACAATATCGGCTTGTGGGGAGTTTATTATCAGACTTTGTGCATGTACGATGTCGTTCACTTGACCACCGGATAGTTCAAAATAAACGGGCAGGCCACCGCTATCTACCGCAAGGTGAATTTTCGTTGAGTTACCACTTCGACTTTTTCCGATGGCCTCATCTTGTTTACCCGCTGTACCGCTACTATCCTGATGCGCTTTAACTATACTACCATCAAGAAACAACCATTCTGGGTCACCCTCGGAGGCTAAGCTTTCAAATAACTTTTGCAATATGCCTTTCTTCGACCATAAATTAAATCGTCGGTAGACCGTATTCCAGAGACCAAATTCAGATGGCAAATCCCGCCACTGAATGCCGGTACGCATTCGGTAAAGTATGCCCTCCAGGGTATTTCGGTGCTCATATTTGTTATAGACTCTGCCACTCTCCTTTAGCAGTACTTTTAGGATTTCCCACGCATCATCTGTTAACATCGTTCTTGGCATAGCAACATTACGGTTAATTATTTTTGGCGAAACAATTATACCTCGTTGCTATGCCGGCTGCTTTTCATACAAAGATCAACAACCTCTAGCGTTCAATCAAGACAATATGCCATTATGTATCAAACATTACGGCATATTGTTTATTATGAATAGTTTATTGCATTTAAAAGAAGGTGCATTTGCTGAGCGACTCACCGATAAAGCGATCACCAAAGTCATCGCTCAGGAAAGTAAAGATGATGAACTTAAGTTTTTTGTTTTTGCAATTAACGCTGATACTAAAACAGCATACGTTATGCGCCATGGCCGTTCTGATGCGCTGCGGACATGGCGCCTGGACAATCTAGCAAGGTTTTTAAAATTGCACGCTGTAGACGCTTTTGAAGTGCAATACGCGAAAATACAAGATTAATAAAGGTCAGTTGGGCATGGAATGTATTTTTAAAGCAAGAGAGCAACTGGAGCGTATCTGGCCACTAACAGAATTATGTTCTGCGCCGCCTACCACTCGGAATAAACTCATTTCATCAATGTTATTTGGGCTATTTGCATTCTAAGGTTGGATATTGAAATTTCATCCAGATAGCGACATTTCCGATTTGTGCAAAACTTGGTAGAAACTGGTTTGATAGTCAAGGTCGCCTAAAGACAAACAGCGGACATTCAGGTCATCATTTGGACTTCCGGTTTAAGCAATATTGCTTTCATCCCCACCTACAAGAATGCATCTCTGGAGTGTGCCGGATAGTGTCTGTTAGCGCGTTTCACTCTAATTGAACCTTTGGTTTGTGTGATTTGCTAATTGTCTTGGTTATGTACAGGAGAAAACTTTACAGACATACGCTGTGCACCGCAGCCATTAGAGCTAAAAAGCAAGCGATATTCGTCGGTTGTCGATGTACATTTTATTCTGCTTTACAAAAGTATAAAGCTTTAAATCGGCGAACCCTTCTCCACAACCATTTTGAATGAATAGTAGATAATCGATAGGGTTACTGTTACTAATTTTACCGTGTCGATATAAGCAGCATATATGTAAAATGAAATGAGAATTTATCAAAAGTAGGCCACATTATGCCAAACAGAACTATTAGCAAACTGGCAAAAGAAGTTGGGGTGAATGTCGAAACTATCCGCTTTTACGAGCGCAAAAGTTTAATTGAACAGCCCACAAAGCCAGAAACAGGCTACCGACACTACTCTGATGAAATAGTTAACAGAGTCAGATTTATCAAAAGAACCCAAGAACTAGGTTTTTCTCTAAAGGAGATCGAGAATCTACTCAAATTAAACGACTCCCCGTGTAGCCAAGTTCAAGATTTGGCTGAAGCCAAGCTAGAATCTGTAGCCGATAAGATCAGTGATTTAAAAAAATTACAAAAGGCGTTAACCGAGTTGGTTGGTTTATGTCATTCTAATGCCGATAAAAACACCTGCCCAGTCATTGACTCACTTCAACCGAATTCAAAATAACAAAAAACGCTTGACTCCGTACCTAGATACGGCATTCATACTCTAGTTAAGTTCATAAACTGGAGTATGAAAAATTGAACCAAGATTCAAACTTACCTTTGATTAGTGGGGTAATTGCAGCCATTGGTGCAGGATTATGCTGTGCTGGACCGTTGGTTTTGCTTTTACTCGGCATTAGCGGTTCTTGGATAAGTAACCTAACGCTATTAGAGCCATACAGACCAATCTTTATAGTTTTGGTTATTGCTGCATTTGGGTTCGCAGGCTGGAAAGTTCATCGACCTATCGAAAAATGTGAGCAAGGCACTGCATGTGCAATTCCAAAAACAAGAAAACGCAGACAAGTCACTTTTTGGGTATCAGCACTAGTCGCACTTGTCCTTGTGACGAGTAATTACTGGATCATTTGGTTTGCGTAAGTTTTCGAAAAATCTTTAAAACGGAGAATATCATTATGAAAAAATTAATAACTTGTTTATTACTTAGCGTGTCGGCGGCGTCTGTTGTGGCAAAAGAACAAACGGTTACGCTGGAAGTTCCTACCATGAACTGTGTGACCTGTCCGATTACCGTTAAAAAAGCCTTAGAAAACGTTGATGGTGTGAAACTCGCCAAAGTATCGTATGACACTAAATTAGCGTTGGTAACATTTGATGACGAAAAGGCCACCATCAAAGCACTCACTGATGCCACAACGAATGCGGGCTACCCATCCAAGAAAGTTAAGTAGTCTTATGAAGAAACTACTGAATATAACCACACGTTTTGGAGAAAAAGCAGGTGCTATTGGAGCGCTCGTTTCCGCGATGGGGTGTGCGATGTGTTTCCCTGCAATTGCCAGCTTAGGCGCTGCAATTGGAATGGGATTCCTGAGTCAGTGGGAAGGACTGTTTATCAATACCTTATTGCCCTTTTTTGCTTGGGTTGTACTCGTACTAAATGGTTTAGGGTGGCTGAGTCATAAACAATGGCGACGAAGCGCCATCGGTATGATAGCTCCCGTCCTTTTACTATTGTCTTTGTACCCTTGGTTTAAATATGGGTGGAGTACATACGTAACCTATTCAGCACTAGGGTTAATGGTCTTGGTATCGCTATGGGATATATTTTCACCTGCTTACCATCGCTATGATGGCACATGTGACACAACTGACAATATTGGCGCTAAGGAGTTAAAATGATTAAGTTAAGTATTCAAGGCATGACATGCCCCAGTTGTGCACCTAAGGTTCACAATAAAATAATCAAACTAGAAGGCGTACTTGACGTTTCAGTCTCTTATGAAGAGAGTTTAGTCTCAATCACTCCGTCAGAAGATTTCAACGTCCAGAGTGCAATTGACGCCTTAGAGTCAGAGGGCTACCAATCTCATGCGCAGGAGGATTCTTGTTGTGCATCTGATCAGTTTGTATCAAATAAAAAACATCTGCATGTTGCCATTATTGGCAGTGGATCTGGCGCATTCGCTTGTGCAACCAAGGCTGCTGAAGGTGGCGCAAAAGTTACCATCATTGAGGGAGCAGACGTTATAGGTGGCTGCTGCGTAAATGTAGGCTGTGTGCCATCAAAAATATTGATCAGAGCCGCACAACTCGCGGAGCAACAACGTAACAATCCATTTGCAGGTCTTGAAAATCACCAGCCGCAATTAAATCGAGCATTATTGTCGCAGCAACAATCGGCACGTGTTGAGGAGTTGAGACATGCTAAATATCAGAACATCTTAGATACAAACCCTTCTTTGAGTCTTATCAAAGGTTATGCACGCTTTAAAAACGCCAACACTCTGATTATTGATAAACCAGACGGTGATCAACAAGAAATCAGTGCGGATAAAATTTTAATTGCTACGGGATCTACTCCCACCATTCCAGCAATCAATGGGTTGAGCGGTACGCCTTATTGGACTTCAACAGAAGCACTATTTGCAACTGATTTACCAGAGCATTTGGTTGTTATAGGCTCATCAGTAGTGGCACTGGAAATCGCTCAAGCGTATCGTCGGTTGGGTTCTGAAGTGACGGTGCTTGCAAGGCATACCTTACTATATCGTGAAGATCCATTATTAGGTGAAGAACTGGAGAAATGTTTCAAAAAAGAAGGCATCAATGTTCTTACTTATACGAGTGCCAAAAACATTGCCCACGATGGTAAACAATTTATTATCGACTCAAACAACGGTCAAATCACCTCTGACAGACTACTTGTATCAACGGGACGTCATGCCAATACAGAAAAACTCAACTTAAAAGCGGTGGGTGTACAAGTTACCGAGCGAGGCGAAGTAATGGTCGATGAAAAGATGCAAACAAATGTCGAAGGTATATATGCAGCAGGTGACTGCTCGAACATGCCACAATTTGTTTACGTAGCGGCAGCCGCAGGCAGCCGAGCAGGAACGAATATGACTGGTGGTGATGTGAATTTAGATCTAACGACTATGCCTGCCGTTATTTTTACCGATCCCCAAGTAGCTACGGTAGGATTAACTGAAACTCAAGCGAACCAGCAAGGCATTAGTACGATAAGTCGGGTGTTACCAATGGAAAATGTGCCTAGAGCATTAGCTAATTTTGAAACTGACGGGTTTATTAAATTAGTTGCAGAGGAATCCACAGGTAAGCTGATAGGCGCACAAATATTGGCTCATGAAGGTGGTGAGCTTGTTCAAAGCGTAGCAATTGCCATTATCAACAATATGACAGTTGAAGAATTAGCAGGACAACTATTTCCTTACCTGACAATGGTAGAGGGGTTAAAACTATGCGCTCAAACCTTCAATAAAGACGTATCTGAATTATCCTGTTGCGCAGCTTAATCGAACCTAATATGTTAGAGCTAGCGCTTATGCTAGCTCCACCTTTACAAAACAATTGATGTTTTTTTGAACGCTCATATACATGAAAAATATGTAAAGGCCAACTTCCGCTTTACGTAAAGCTGACGCTCAGAGCCATGTAAAATTGATAGCGATTATGATCGGATGGTAGGCGCAAAAAATAATTGGTGCGCAGTGTCTAGAACATTCATGGCAAAGGACGCTGGCAACGCATCGTGCCAATCAGCCAACGGGCGCTAGAATGGATCACATTATACTGGCAACGAATTCGTCCCATTTTTGGTTGTGATTGTTTTTTGGGCTAATAACGGAAACGATTATTTGCCTAACATGTTATCTGATGTGGTCGCCAAATATGTTAAGCAAGTTTTCAGCCTCATGGAGCGTGTCATTTGTTTAGGCATGTAACAGTAACATTAATGCTAGATAACGATGCAGAGAGCCGGCATGTACATGTGATGTTATGACACGCAAGTTTAAGTTCAACAAAGATGTATACGCATGTTAGTCAGGAAAAAATTGCATGCGGTTTATCAGTGGACTCATCCTTTGGCAATGACCTCTGGGGTTGAAATTATCTAGCTAAATGGAGCTCAAGGGTGATTACATAGCTGTTCTTTTGAGCTTCAAGCCAACCTTGAGGATCAGTAAGAATTGAAAAAAACAACTCAAAACCATATACTACACATATACCTCGTGACTAGAAGTAACTTCAGTCGAAAAATTCGAGGTCACTACCGGCTATGATTCAGTTACTCTTCGCTGCGGCTATTTAAATTTTTTAAATGGCCGCAGTGTTAAGTAGTAAACCTCTTGAATCAAATTATCGTTTATTCGAGATTCGAGGCGTTTCGCTCCCGCTTGGCTTGTCATGGCTTACCGAAGGTTTGATTGCTCTATGCTCTATTGCTCTTCAGGGACTGCTTATCGCAATGAAAACAAACGCAAGCTATAGAACGTTTCAAGAAGTGTTTGTTTCCAATTTTCATAACTCTCTCTCATTTGATGACTTTCTTAATCTTTCCGTTGATAAGAACATTGAAGTTACCCAGATAAAAGAGCGCGAGATTGTTAAACCATCTGAACGGCTCAAACGCATACTTCATTTTTTGGC
Organism: Alteromonas sp. AO-Serp; assembly: GCF_017849675.1. NCBI lineage: Bacteria > Pseudomonadati > Pseudomonadota > Gammaproteobacteria > Alteromonadales > Alteromonadaceae > Alteromonas > Alteromonas sp. AO-Serp. Next base: position 22,386 of record NZ_JAFLMX010000088.1, on the reverse strand, counting down.
AAAAAACGTGTTTGACTATGGAATTATTGCTACTGAAGTGGTTTTTTCATATCGAAAAGGCGTAAATGTTCGTGATGCAGTATTACCTCACTCTAAAAACAAATTTTTCTTTCAGACGGATATATCGAATTTTTTTAGCAGCATAACAAAACCCCTAGTACGTAACTCGATCCGTAACGGATTGGGAAGTGTTCCTATTTCAGATGTTCATGAATATCTAGATGTCATTTTAAATCTTGTCTCATATAAAAATGGTCTTCCATTGGGGTTTCCTACGTCTCCCGCCATAAGCAATATGTGCCTGTTAAATTTTGATAAAGAGTTATTGATACAATCGAATAAATTAGATGTTAGTTACACCAGATATGCTGATGACATCATTTTGTCTGCGGACAATGAAGAGGTTTTAAGAAAGCTTGCGGCCATGGTTAGTGGGCTTTTGCAAGAGTTCGTCGGTGCGGAAATCAAACTAAATGAAACCAAGACTCGTTGTTTACAGAAAGGACAGAAAGTAAAACTGCTCGGAGTAGTGATTTTGCCCAATGGACAGATTTCGATTGATAGAGCCGATAAAGTTGAAATCGAAACATTGCTTCATTTCTACTTAACCAACGACGACAAGTTCTTAGGCTACGGATTAGCACTCAAAAACAAAAAAACTAAGAATGATAAGATTATTACTCGCGAAAATGTTATCTCGATGTTGTCTGGGCGCTTAATTGGCGCAAATGCAATGGCTCCAGAGTATCTATTGAAACTCCGCCAAAAGTACGGCAATACAATCATAGACATGTTTTTGCACAAGTCGGCAAAGTAACGAAATGCTGCTTTCAGTCGAAATTGAAAACGTACAACATATAGAGCACTGTTCTTTTGAAGTCGATCTTTCGCTAAATCAACTTCAGTGTTTGGTAGGTAAGAACGGGTGCGGAAAAACTACCCTCGTTAGAGCAATCCGCAATCTATCTATCAATGATACTTTTCAACAGACAGGAGCTCCCTACATATTTGATGATTCAAGCCATATCTCCTATCAAGTTGGAGACAAGGCATATAGTTTTGTATTCAACAAAAAGCTGAAAGCTATCGACTCTAGGGAGCTCATTGACAAAGACATTAGGCAATTGTTTGGTGTTGAGCTTCCTATCCCACACGGGAAACGTTTTAGTCATTTTCAGGAGCTTGTTAAGTACGACTCAGATATCCGCTCGAAAATAGCAAATGGTGATTTTGAAGTGCCGGAAGAGCTTATTCAATTTCTCAATCGAGTATATGGCGATGATAGATTCAATAGTCTCAAAAAAGTCAGCATCAAAAACAAGACTTTTTACGCCATTTTGCGAGATCCAGTAGAACGTTTTTATATCAGAGAAGACTACCTTAGCTCAGGAGAGTATTTCCTAATAAACTTGTATAGATACATACATGAAAAGCGTAAATGCATCGTTATAGATGAAATTGATATTGCTCTTGACTCATCAGCGCAAGTTAAACTTATCGAAGAGCTCCGAAGGCTATGCGAGCTTTATGAGGTAAATGTTATATTCACGACCCACTCTCTGGCCTTAATGGAGACGCTTAACGAGGGTGAATTGCACTATATGGAAAACTCAGAGGGGAAAGTTTCTATAAGGGAGATCTCACACAATTATGCAAAGAGCATTTTGTTTGGATTTCACAAAAACTGGGATCGTTATATTCTTGCGGAAGACGAGTTATCAGCAAATTTCATAAAGTATCTTATCCATAAAACTGGCGAGCAGATTTTTTCCAAATACATAGTGATTCATTTCGGTGGTGCTCAGAATACAGTTGATATACGAAATAGAAATGAGGCGCAGGAGTTCTTTTCTGGCCCTGAGAATGTCCTATGTGCGTTAGACGGCGATCAACTGAATGTCGGTAACCTTGCGAATTTGAAAAATGTTGTCTTTTTGCCCTACCAAGATTTAGAGCATGAACTTGGGCTTTATTGGGATGCTCGTCATGACAAAATTTATGATGAAGGATTAAACGTTAGAGGAAACTCACCGAAAAAACGGGGAAAATCTCTACTGAAGCAATATTCACACAATAAGCTTAAAACAGAGTTTGAAGTGTTTGAGTTTCTAATTAATCACTCACCTGATGGCATCGATGAATATCAAGCAAAACTGATAGAGTTTTTGTCCAGATAACGGTTATTGCTTGCATTTGGCAGTAGGTATCTATATTCAAGCAAGATACTATGCTCCTGATATAGATCGTTGTGTCGTGGCTCAGTAAATTTGGCCAAATCGTTACTCCTCGAACGTCTGGTGTTTGTCTTTTGCTGCCTACCAACTCAGCTCGCCCAGTATAATCGCGTTAGATAAAAAATGAACGCAACCGCTCACAAAAAATAACGATGAAATTAACGCTATCGATCTCCTTGCTCCTCAAGACTGATGCCATGAATTGTAGTACAGATTTTATTAGCCATGTTCACAACCCTGAAGTAGACAACAATTTATTTAATCGGACAGTTTCCCGTTGGAGCTCTGTATTGACGGCCTCTAAGCTGTCTACTTTTTTTGACAATGACGCGATTTCTTCGTCTTTATTCACTTCAATGTCTATCCCTAAAAGCTCACTCATCGGGTTAGGCACACTTCGAAATTGAAGAGCTTTCTCGCGCGTTTTTTTAAGCTCTTTGTTGAGCGCCATGATCTGAGTCTTCTTTGCTGCTTTGAGTTCGATAAGCTCTTCACTTAACGCAGACACTTGTTCCCACGCAGCAGCGATGCTCGCTTTAAAACGACTGATGTAACCGTCACGGGTTTTTTTAGCTACTTTGAAGTAGCGTTGCCTGTCTTTATTATGCGCCCGCTTCGTAACGCCGGAGATTGACGATAAAAGCGCGTAATCATTTAGAATTAACTGAATTATGCTGTTCACCGGGGCAATGGCTTTTACGACTTCTTCTTGTATATGTTTCTCCAGAACACTGAGTTCAGAGAAGGAAGCATCTGAGCCCCGACCTGATTGCTTGTCATAGCGCGCCAATTCTCGCGCAATGAGGTCAAAGAATTTAACAAAGATATCGCGATAGCCAATGTCTGAGGCTTTTTTCCCCAATAAGCGAGGACATATCGATGAGAAATGGCGATATTGAAGCTCAATGTCTAGCAACAGCATGGCCACCACTGCCACTTTTACATCGGAGGTAACGGCATAGCTATTTAAGTGGTTTGACGCCATCTCAACACACACCGTAGCCCTATGCAAAGAAGGCGCATCAATCGGTTTTAACTGGCCATCAAGCTGCAGTTGTTCGTAAAGCCTGGCTTCAATGTCAGCGAATTCTGATTTCAGTGAATCAATTTCGACGATAACATGTTCGAGGGTCACCCCATGAAGTGCAACGTCATCGTCATTGTCTAGCGCCTGATTCGGTTTAGCATTCATTGTCGGTCTCACAGAGTTAGTTAATGACGATTGTATAAATGACTGAAAGCGAAATATGAACACAGCCCGTAAATTACTAATAGGTTTGTGTTTTTCACTGTTGTAAAGAAAACACTAGTTTTACCTTCGTAAATGATTTTTTTATACCCGTCAGTACGTTACAAACATCTTTGTATACCCTTGCTTAATAACGTGAACACCGATTGAACAAGTGTTTTGTAAGATTAACGAATATAAAATATAAACCTCTGTCAGCACTGGTTTTTTCGTGAAAAAACAGATTTTTTTCTATTTTTCCTTAAGGGGAATTTTACTAGCGCTATCATGCATTAATAACCAAATTAGCACGATTTTGAAACAGCGCAATAACCGCGCTTGAAAGCGCAGCCGTTTGTGTCACCAGTGAGTTGTTAGGACAGCATTTTTCAATCCGTCTGTTGTCTTATCGTACATTGGCCATCCCAGTCTTTGTGACATCAAACTCTTCACCGTAATGCATCGGCATAGCTGAACTTGTCCACCCGCCGGCCTTTTGAATTTGATCTAATGAGATACCTCGTTCAAACATGGTTACCACCCCACCGACCCGGGTACTATGGCAGCTTGGTTTGAATTCTAAATTGAGTGTTGCCGCTAAATTCTTATATCTGGCCAAGAGTGCATGGTATTGCATCGCGTTATCTTGTACCGTTTGCTTGGGTGATAATTTTCTCAATAAGGGGCCATCCGCAATGCCCGTTCTTGTGAGCCATTTGTCGATAAGATTGATAGTGGTTGTTGAGATATAGCCGTACTGGCCTTTACCTGATTTATCGGTCTTGGAGCGAGGCGCAAAGATCCGTTGTTTAGCAAAATCGATGTGATGGATCTCAATAGCTAACAAATTGGATGCTCGGAATATCGTGTCTATCGCCGTATTAAAGATGACGGCGTCACGTAACCCAATCAGCGGATCCGTATCGAGTTTTGCATTGATGGCGTCAATAATTTCAAGGCGCATAGGCGCGGCTTGAGACTGACGACTGGGCTTTTGATTTATCTTATGGTTGGTGTATTCGGCAAAGAGTTTTGACTGTTTCCACGGGTCCGGTAATTCGCTTACACCAATGAAATAGCGCACTGACGCAATTTTTCGACGTATTGAATGATGCTTCAGTTTGGTCGACATCAAGTAGTCCAGATAGGCACGACATGTTGTTTTAGTCACATTGACATCACTGGCCATCGCCGGTAATGCATTATCTTTGCAAAACCCTAGGTACTGATTAAAGTCATACTGATAAGCGCGTTTCGTATTTTCTGACTTCAATTCCCATACATCGTCCTTTAACTCACGTAAGTTTCCAATTACGCGATCTCGATCTGATTCAGCGATCGCCATCGGTACATTTTCTACATGAATTAACATTGCGCTCATAAATAGGTGCTTTTTTATAATTTAAGATAATTCGACTTATATTGAATAATAGAGCAGGGGAGAGGGCAGATCAAGAAATCTCTTTTGCGTTACTAGTAACGCTTTATTTATATCTTATTCTTAGTACAACGATACGTAATACAAATAGCGTTACTAGTAACGCTTTCATTCTTTTTTGTTTTTAAGGTAATATGAGAGACAAGAAGAAGAAGAAGAAGGGGTGAACAATGTCTGACCAAAGCCTTTGGCAACAATTTCTACACGCGCAATTAAACACGTTCTTATCAACCTTACAGGAAAAGGATAAGGTTACCAACGTAAATATAGACAAGCTCGAGCGTGATGTTTTAGCGTTAGGAAAAAGCATGGGCTTCATCGCGTTGAGAAAACATATTAAGCCTCAAAAGCTAGGTGAATTTGAACAATCTTTCACCTTGTTCAAAGCACAAAAAGAGCAAGAGTTGTGGTCTGACTATCTAGCTAATCACCTATTAAAATTTTTATCTTCCATCCCCGAATCAACGTATCTGAAAGACAAAGAAGCCCTAGTAAATGCTGACAGTGTAACAATAAAAGAATGGCAAACACTGGCCCCAAAAGCCCTATATTCGGCTATGCGAGCGTGGTTACCCCAGGCCTCAATTAAGCAATTTCAAAATCGCTATCGGGCTTATAAGCACCGCGGTATCAAACGCACTGACACCATAGATGTGAGCCCCCAAACCAAAGCAATCATTGATATGGCAAAAGCTGAATTGCATGCCAGTAACTATGATGAGGTATTTGAACTCCTATTCTCAAAGCATTACAACGTCAGTGCCGACAGTGAAGTTAGAGCGGTAAAAGAACAGATTTCCAATGCATTACCTGCCTCCAAAAACCTGTTTTTGGAAGAATTCATGCTTAGATTAAACCCAAATGACAGAAATAGAGTCAAGTTACTCATCGAGAATGCTTTCAATGAAGGCTGGGATAGGGCAAAGGCATGTAGAAAGCGAAAAGGGGACCCACGCGCAGAAGCGTTAGTAGATTGCAGTATTTTCACAACTGCTGCGAACTTCTCGACTGATGAAAGTAGTGACTAAGACACCTTGGAAAATGGCCGGTATTGTAAGCCAGGTTTAACGAAGCTAAAGAAAAGGCGATACGTTTCGATTAGACCGAACCTTTTATTATTATGGAGAATGGAAGTTGTGCACCAGTAACAAAGAGTGTTACAAGGCGGGGAATCGCCCCAGCGAATACCAGGGCATAGAAAACAAACCATGATTTGTTGAGCCTTCACTCCTTACACATGGCCTTATCAATGTGTGATGAGGTGACAACGTCATTAAGCGGGTGAGCATTGCGAGCAGCTTACGGGTAAGTATCAACGTTTGTTTCCGATAATTTATTCCAGCGAATTCCCATCCCACTCATGGTTAGGATCGGGCAGAAAAGTCAATCCCATACCATCAGCATCACTAGCGCTAAGCAACCACCCTCCAGGTACCTTAGTTCGATATGTGTGCCTAAGGACACCCGAAGTACCTTCGTTTTTAAGTGGTTCCCAATAAAGTTTAGGTGAAGCTTTGGACCCACTTGTGAAAAGTCCCATTATTTCTCCTTATTTGATAATTCTGTGTAGCAGTTTTATTGAGGAATGTGCTTATAGGTAGCAAAGAACCAACACAGATTATTGCTTAGCGTGATAAAGCGGAGAGGAGCAGCTGTTGCAACTAACACGACGGCGGCTATCTGTTGCATTATGTGCACCTAAATTTCGAAGGGATTTTGAACCACAAAAAGCGCAAGCTATCCCATTTTTTGTCTTCGCTGTAGGGTTCTTGGCTAAATATTCCTGCAAATTAAGAGGGAATTTACGTTTCCAGCCAACAAAGTTATACCAAGCCACGAAAGCAATTACGGATGTTATTGCTAAGATGTACATTGATTGATAAAACATTAAGTATTAAGTCCCTTTAGTACAATTGAGTTCTAATAAATACTATCAACGCTATTAAATCAGTCAAGAAAAATATAAGCAAAATCTTTCATAAGTCATTGTTAAAGCGTATGTTTTATAGGCAACTCGAAACTGACAATGCGAGCTGTAAGGGTTGAATACATTGGAACGTAAATAAAATAAAAAGCATATTGTCATTGCATAACGTTGATAAAACTCTAATCGATTATGGGCTCTAATTGATATTCATAGCCTTTGAAACAATCACCCTCATCAGTAATTAATGTTACAAAGCCACTATCTTCGTTGTAGTGCGTAACAATGCCTTCAACGTAATCAAGTGCGTTTATAGGGGCAAAAAAGCGTTGACCAATCATTGCAGGAACTTACGGTAACCAAATGTATACTGGATAACGTATTATTATTTGATGTGGATGAGCGATTGTTTAAGCCGAAACCTCTAATTATGAATGTAACTAATTAGGAGAGATTTACAGAGCCAACACAACAGCGGGCGTTAAAACTCACTAATTGTACAAAAAATCCACAATAAGTTACCCTGTCACCTGAGTAAATCTTGAAAAGGACATCAGATGAACAGACTCTTTTTATTTTTTGTGGTAACGCTCACATTTCCCCTTTTTTGCGCAGCAGGTGTAAATGAGGATACCCTCGCACTCTACTCAAAATGCAAAGGGGGAAGGGATAACCTGGATGGCTACTGTAAATGTATTGCGGTGAGAACTGCGGAAGTCGCCACCCCAGAACAACTGAAGCATTTTTCTGAACATCCGACTGAAATCAGGAAAATACTCAACGAAGATGAAATCTCAATCTCCATCCCGTTTGAACAGGCCGGAGTCATCAACGATCACACCAATTTATTTTGTGTTGGTATGCCCACATCAGCTGAACAATATTGGAGAAACTACAAGTTAAAACCCAAGTCTGCCTTAGAGGAGGGCATCGAGGAGCAAGGGCGACAGTTAAATGCACTACTAATACAGGCGATGTCTCAAAATGACAGGGCTTGCTATACCACAACAATATTAGGGGGAAGTTGCAAGGACATGTGTAAAAATGAAAACACGTGCCCTGGAGGCCCTAAGTATGCACTTTTGAGGGGGCTCGCCTTAGCTTGTAAACAGGATCCTAGTAAGAAAGCTTGCCCACAAGCGGCCACAGCACTTCAAATTGAAGATTGGCGCACGCTTTCTCAATTAATTAACAGTGTACCCAGACAACTTATTGAGGACATATCCAAAGGTAAACGCAGAAAATACACGCCTCAGGAAGTTTATCAGGTCATTCAGGCAAGTAACTACCTGATAAGCTCATGCAAGTCCATTGGCGGTGACGCATTAGATAACGCGCAAGCAGTACTTAAGGTACAACACGACAAACTATTCAAAAACTTTGAAATTTCACAAATTTTATTAAAAGTCGTTGAAGGGAATGGTACCAACTGGGCCAAAGCGCAAGCCTGTGACGCGAAAATCACATTGCCATTTTTGTTTGGGATGACCGAAGCTCTCGATGAAAAGCTTACCGAAAGCGTCTTTTTCTCTACGTGTCTAGCAAATAGTAAATCCATGGCGCACTGCCAATGCTGGTACGATGTTTATACACAAACTGACAAACAGGCAAAGAGCCGGGCGTACCCTTTAAACTTGATGGATCCGCAACGCCCCGCCTCTAGAGCAAGACGTAATACCCTAACCCAAGGTCAGAGGTTTGCAGCCATGAGTTGCCCTGAATAATGCTACCTAATCAGCTGCATTTTCCTTGTAAGCGCCTAATTAGATATGAAGCGATTAAGGGGCGCTGACAGGGTAACATAATTTGTAGCACCATAATTTGTAGTAGTGTGATTACCAAGGGATACTGACGGTATAAGTACCAAGCGATTTTGACGTAATCACACTATCAATGTTGCCGAGCTTCGGCAAGCTTTGCCAGCCGTAACGCAGTGGTATTCATGTTTTCCCTCAGCCAGATATTACGAACGCCGCTAGCGTGTATGTCGACGTTTCTTTCAGATTTGAGCAGCCGTGACACCTTGGATTGACCCAGGTGTGGGTTAGCCAGGGAGAATTCGATGACCACTTCCTCAATAGCTCTGTCAGTACGGTTTTTGTGATGAAGATCCGGCGTTTCCTGACGTTTTAACGATTCGGTTCCACCTTGTTTTATCAGTTTACGATGACGGTAAATCGTATCGCGGGAGACGCCACTAAGTCGGGATGCCTCTGCCACATTTCCAAGCCTGTCAGCCAATGCTAATACCTCAAGCTTCTTCTGGATCTCATTGTCTTCCGAGGATAATTTTTCAGGCTCAGTGACTTCTGATACCTGTAGCTTTCGTCCGGCGAAGTAAGCATTGAACCGCTTATTTTTACCGGTACGAATTTCAATTTTCTGGTTTGCGATTGAGTGTTTAAGCGGGGAGTCGATGAAGTAGAGTTTTCCGCCGTAGCTAAACGTATGGTCGTTGCGTATTTTCCGGTAGACCTTGGTGATGCAGATATCATCAAGATTTGCGTAGCGTGGTACAGGCGTATATTCGGTGTCTGATGATCTTGATTTTACAACCAGGTTTTTACGCCAGAACTGGGGAATGAAGACGTGTTGGAGATAGCTATTCGCGCCCGTCATGTCAGTAATATTGTTGAGTCGTAGCTCCGGTATCAACCTGTCTTGCAGTGTATCAAAGGCGCGTTCAATCCTGCCTTTCCCCTGAGGAGAACTGGCGAAGATGATTTCAATGCCTAGCTCCTCACAGGCCCGTTGCATCTGGGAGAAGTTGCAGCGCTTAGGGCCACCGAATATTCCTGCACGATCAACATACAGGGTTTTAAATACACCGTATTTCTCAACGACTGAGCGCATTACTTTCATACAGCCTTCAGTCGTTTCTGACGGAAAGAACTCAGCATGAATATCGCTGTTGGCATCATCAATCATGGCAATTAAACACGACTTTCTATCGCCGAACCAGCGATGTGTGCTGCCGTCCATTTGCAGCATTAACCCTGGCGCTTCCATTCGCTCTCTGCGCTTGTGAACACGGGTGCGCCTGCGCTTCGCTCGTTTTACATGATGGATATCATGTGCCCATTTACGCAGTGTCTCGCGCTTAACAACAATGTGTTCGTGCGTCTCAAGTATCTCGGCAAGGTGCAACAGGTTCAGGTCATAGTATTTCTCGCGAATTAGCGACTGAACTTGCTGCTTAAGCCTATCTGGAGTTTTATTAACTGGCTCGCTGCCCGAATTACCATGAACAACAAACTGTAGTCCTTGGCTTCGGTAACGCTGTAAATAACGTTCAACAGTACGTCTGGATTTATTGAGGAGCTTAGCGGCATTGGCTATCGTAATTTTACGCTCAGCCACTTTAGCGATGACATCAACTGTCAATTGAGCTTTGGAATTCAACACAATCATCCTTAGCGTTCCTCAAATGCACAAACAAAACATTCAAAGAACACGGTTAAAGATAACCGTCAATTTCCCTTGGTAATTAGCGACTACGACAGAATCGCGTGGTAATTAAAGTACGACAAAATCGCTTGGTGTTAACACCCCTTAAGTGGATTAGTCGCCACTTAACCTGACACTTTCACAGGTAGAGTTATATCAAATCTGACAGTCTCTTGTGTACGTTTTTCGGACCTTCAAGACTTAAGGAAGGTGCGAATAAGTCCCTGATGTGAGATCATAGCAGTACATTAAATCACAGCCATTAACGTCTATGAGCCATCAGTTCACCTTTGCAGATAGCGAGTTTTCAAACAAACGCCGCCAGACGAGAAAAGAGATTTTCTTATCTCGGATGGACAACCTGTTGCCGCGGTCTCAATTGCTGGACGTGATAAAGCAATTCCAGACCGTACTACCATTATGAACTTCCGGCATTTGCTGGAAAAACACAAGCTTACTCGCAAATTATTCAAAACGGTCAATCAATGGCTGTCGGATTACGGTGTGATGATGACGCAAGGAACATTGGTAGATACCACGATTATTGAAGCACCCAGCTCCACTAAAAATAAAAAGAATGAACGTGACCCGGACATGCATCAGACTAAAAAAGGCAATGAGTGGCACTTCGGTATGAAAGCCCATATTGGTGTGGATGCCAAGAGTGGCCTGACCCATACGCTTGTGACCACTGCCGCCAACGAACATGACCTGAATCAGTTGAAGAACCTGTTGCACGGCGACGAGGAGTTCATCTCTGGCGATGCCGGATATCAAGGTGCAGAAAAACGCGAAGAACTGAAAGATACTAATGTGGAATGGCTGATAGCAGAGCGTCCCGGAAAAGTTCGGGCACTGAAAAAGCATCCCCATAAAAACAAAACTGCCATAAACATCGAATATTTAAAAGCCAGCATTCGGGCGAAGGTAGAACACCCGTTCCGGATCATCAAATGTCAGTTCGGCTTTATCAAAGCACGCTATAAAGGGCTGACGAAAAATGACTCACAGTTAGCCATGCTATTCACCTTGGCGAACCTGTTTAAAGTAGACCAGATGTTACGACGACAGCCAAGATCTGTCTGAAATCCGGGAATAGCCCGGATTAGGGCCGAAATAGGAGATTTGGTGTTCGAAAATTGGTCTGGCAGTACAAAGTCTCGATCCGGACCTAAATTGTAGGACTTGTTCGCAGTTTCCCATGAGCATACACTGCGTTTACTGCATCCGTTTATGCCGTTCATTACCGAAGAAATCTGGCAACGCGTCGAGCCGCTATCTGACGTGAAAGGCGACACGAAGAGCATCATGGTACAGCCATTCCCGGTACAGGATACGTCACTGCAGGATGCGCAGGTACTCAGCGATATTGAGTGGGTGAAGAAGTTTATCGTGGGTATTCGAAATATCCGCAGGGAAATGGATATCTCTCTGAATAAACCGCTGAATGCGCTGCTGAAAAATGTCAGCGATGAAGATGCGCGTCGACTAGATGCCGCGAAAGCATTCTTAGATAAACTGTCCAAACTGGAAACCGTAACTATTCTTAAAGACGGTGAAACAGCGCCGCCTAGCGCCACAGCGCTGGTGGGGGATATGGAAATTCTGATCCCAATGGCCGGTCTTATCGACAAAGAGGCGGAACTGGCTCGACTGAACAAAGCCATTGATAAAGTTCAGAAAGGCGTTAGCCGGACTGAAGGGAAGTTGTCGAATGAGAAATTTGTCAGCAATGCCCCTGAAGCGGTTATCGCCAAAGAGCGAGCGAAGCTGGAAGATGGTCAGAAACAGCTTGAGAAATTGCATGTTAAGGTAGAAACCATTCAGTCGCTTTAATCGCTTACACTAAGAAAAGCAAAAAAAAGGCCTCATTTGCGGCCGTTTTTTTATGTGTTTGTAGCGTGACATCCTGTCTATGGTTTAAATGCTGTTCATAACACTGTGTTCTATCAACGTGCAGAGTTGGATGAAGCGCCAAAGGCTACCAACGCTTAAAAGCTGGTCATCACTCCTAGGCTGATAGCCTGATTTCCAATGTCATCACCGGCATGGTTTTCTGCATCGATATCAGATATTTCAAGCGCTACTGTAAACAGATCTAATACAGGCTGATACACGCCTACAGTCACCTTTGACTGAGACTTCAGCTGAATATCACTGTCACTCGCTGTCAGGTCCACAGCAGACTGGCCGTAGTTAATACCAACTTTGGTGTCACCAAACAGGTGAGTGGCCTGCAGGAACCAGCCATCACTGTCCCGGGGTAAGCCCTGACTGTCAGCAGCATCAGTCAGCAGACCATAATATCCCATGCCTTTCGCACTGAAACCTGATGCAACCAGATGGGTATTGCCAATATCCAGTGCGGCAGTGATATCTATCGCGCGGGCGGTATAATCATTCACTGCGGTGTCTACATCCTGGCTGATAAACGTGGTAGAAACATACCCGTTTGCATGGTCATAGCGCAACTTTCCATGAATGCCCGGGCGGGAAGAGCCGGTATCGCCATTGTAGCCGTTGCCGCCAAATGAAATTAAATCCAGAGGCTGATAGATACCCACCGCACCGCTGAAGCCTGAAGGCAGGCTGTGAGAATAGGTAATTTGTGAAAGCCTGTCGGTGAAGATATAGCCGTAGCCAGCACCACCAAGACTGGTATTCAGAGGAGAGTTGATACTGGCAGGTGCGCCGGTACCCGCTAACGACATGTCCTCAAGAACAATATCGATACCGAAAACACCGTAGTCACGGCCGGCTTTCAGTGTACCGTATTGCTCGTTACCAACGGTAAAGAATGCGCGATAGGCTTTGTTATCACCGCTGCCGTTAAATGCCGTATTGTCAGTGTTGCCAGGCTCAATGGCGAGTGTCGCCGAGTATTGCCAGCCGTGTTTTTCGGTTTTGGCACCAAAGCTAAAACTGGCGGGGCTATAGCCGTTTGAAACGGAAGAGGCGTTTTCACCCCGGCACAGCAGTGCATTGCCAGCTACTACGGTGTTGCTGTCATCACATTTTGCATAGACCACATGGGTGTTAACAAAGCCGTTGAAGGAATATTGCCAGCCCTCGTGACTTATTTCTGCTGAGTGAGTACTGAAGCTTATCAAGCTGATTGTTGCAAATGGGATGGCTGTAAAATTGCGTAAATGCGTATTCATAATGTGTCCTGATTCTTAGAATTATTCAAATTTCAGACACAGCTTTCACGTCAAGCCATCTCGCGATGGCTCTACAGCAGATTATGAAAGCTGAGTGGGTAGGGTGTTAACGGATAACCAATGGGTTAACTGGCGAGCCTGTGCCGCCCTCCATTTTCATTGGCGTCGCGGAGAAAAAGAAGGTGTACTGGCCGTCCCTGGCGCTGGCCTCGGCAAGATCATCAAGCCAGTAAAGCTCTGTCAGAACCACACCCAGGTCGCGGATTAGCGCGCCGTGCAGCGGGATGACATAGTCCTGGCCATCAATGTTCTGGAAAGATTTCTCTACTGCCAGATTGTCCGCAGCAATTACCGGAATTTCCATGTTATCAATCCAGGTGACAAGCTCTTTGCTGTAGCACAGGCCCGGCTCAGTAAGTGCTGACCAGTTTTTGGCATCGCTTTCGTCGTAGAAACGTCCCATAGACCCTGTGCGAATTACCAGAATATCGCGTTTCTCAACACTGACTTTCTGTTCTTTCTGCGCTGATTTAATATCGTCTAACGTCACACATTCATTTGGCGCCAGACGGTGGTTGCTGTCGCCTTTTAAGCGACCGATATCCAACAGGATCCCGCGACCGACAATGCCTTGTTCACCCAGTTTGTCGATACTGACAAAACTGTGTCCGTGTACGGTGGTGTCTGATGATTTGCCGTTATAAACTTCGTTGCCATACCACGCATGTCCTAGGGCGTCGACGTGAGTTGTTCCCTGCAAATACATGAAAACCGCATCATCAGAATACTTCATACCACCATCCAGCGGCGCGGATTTGTTTGCAGAGTAAAGGCCTTCATCCTGCGACATAAAATGCATTACCGGAACGCGTCCAGGGAACACCGGGCCGACACCGTGGATCATCGGCAACTGAAGCATGAACTTCTCACCTTTCTGCGCCGCAGCCAGGCCGCGTTTCACCTGCTTAGTATCCAGATAGTTAAGAGCGCCTATTTCATCGTCCTGACCCCATTTACCCCAGTTCTTTGGCATATCTTTTTGCAGGGTCTGAATTGGACTACTCTGGGTAGCGGCATAGGCAGATGCGCTCCCTGTCAGTGCCAATCCCAGGATTGTCGCAGCAGTACCTAAGGTACGACAAGCTTTTTGGATGTTTAACATAATTTTCTCCTATTATTATTTAGTTCCTGTTAAGGCTGCAGTTGCAACGCTTACAGGGACATCCTTCACACCGATGTTCAGGCTTTAAGCCCATAACACTGATATTTCATTTCCAGGTATTCTTCGATTCCTGTGTGCGCGCCTTCGCGTCCAAGCCCACTTGCCTTTACACCACCGAATGGCGCGTTGGCTGCTGAGATCACGCCGGTGTTGATGCCCACCATTCCACTCTCGATTTCGTTGACCACGCGTTCTACCTGATGAATGTCATCAGAGAATAAATAAGCGGCGAGACCGAAAGGGGTGTTATTGGCAAGGGTGATCACGTCTTGCTCGGTATCGAACGTGACCAGTGGGACGACCGGTCCAAATGTTTCTTCCTCAATGCACTGTGCGTTGGCAGGCACATTATCCAGAACGGTAGGTTCAAACCAGTTTCCGTCCGTATGCGGGCGCTTACCGCCGCACAGCACGCTGGCACCCAGTGACCTGGCGTTCTCAATATGCTTCTGTACTTTCTGCACGGCTGCATAATCTATCAATGGGCCAACGGTGGTATCGGGATCCAGCCCGTCTCCCAGTTTTAATTCTGCAACTGCAGCAATCAGGGCTTTTGTGAACGTATCTTTCACCTTCTTTTGTACATAAACCCGGTTTGGTGAAATACAGGTTTGTCCCGCGTTTCGAAACTTTGCTTTCATCAGTTCTTCGACCGCCAGGGACACATCACTCTTGTCAAAAACAATAAATGGCGCGTTGCCACCAAGCTCCAGTGATAGCTTTTTCACATCGGCGGCGCACTGACTCATGAGCAGCGAGCCAATAGCAGTGGAACCGGTGAAGCTAAGCTTTCTGACCACGGGGTTGGAGGTCATCGCACCGCCAATCGCTTTTGCGTCACCGGTAATAATTTGTAAAACGCCGGCAGGAAAGCCAGCCTGGTTAGCCAGCTCGCCCAGTGCGAGTGCCGTAAGCGGGGTTTGTTGCGCGGGTTTTACGAGCATAGTGCAACCGCTCGCCAGTGCTGGCGCAACTTTTCGCGTAATCATCGCCGCCGGAAAGTTCCAGGGCGTAATTGCAGCACACACCCCGACAGGAGAGCGCGTCACGATCAACCGTTGCTGTGGATTAGCGCTGCTTAAAACCTCGCCCTGCACACGCATCGCTTCTTCAGCAAACCACAGGACATAGCTGGCCGCATAAGCAATTTCAGCACTCGCTTCGGCAAGTGGTTTACCCTGCTCGCATGACATGATGTAAGCCAGAGAGGATTTTTCATCCAGAATCAGCTGATACCACTTACGCAGAAGACGGGCTCTTTCCATTGGCGACGTTTGCTTCCATGAAGAAAACGCGAGCGCGGCATCATCAATGGCTTGGTTTGTCTCATCTGCACCCATTGACGGGACATGCGCAATTACGTCTCCCGTTGCAGGGTTGTAAACTGGCATCGGGCTTTCACCCCCGCACCATTCTCCGTTTAGCAGGCATTTATCCCGAAATATTGAAGTAGACTGCAAAGTCATGACGACACCTTATTTTCATTTCGTAGTGTTTGACGCTTTTTCACCAGCGTCGATTGATTAATTCCCAGCGCTGCGGCGGCAGAGCGGGTAGTTCCGTATTGTTGAATTGCACTCTCAATGAGCCGCGCTTCGAGGGCTTGTACCTGCTCTTTCAGAGAGCCGCCAAAGACATCTGAAGTCGAAGTGTTTATATAGCGAAGGGTTCCCGGTAAATCTGCAACATCTATTTCTTCGCGGGTGGTTGAAACCACCAAGCGCTCTGCAGTGTTGATCAGTTCACGGATATTTCCCGGCCACGCGTGCTGAATGATGAGCTCTCTGGCCTCGCTGGTAAGGCTGCGGTCACATTCATATTGCTCGCAAAACTGCGCCAGGAAATGCTCGAACAAGGGCAGTATTTCTTCTTGCCGTTGTCGCAGCGGCAGTAACTTGAGCGGCAGGACGCTGATGCGGTAATACAGGTCCTCTCTGAATTTTCCTTCATTGATGGCGGCAGTGAGGTCATGGTGAGTGGCTGTGATAATGCGCACATTCGTTGACTTCAGTTTGGTACCACCAATAGGTAAATATTTATTGTCTTCGATGACTTTGAGAAGTTTTGCCTGTAACGCCAGCGGAAGATCACCAATTTCATCCAGAAACAAGGTACCTCCATTCGCGACTTCCAGTAACCCGGCTTTTCCTTTGCTGGACGCTCCCGTGAATGCACCAGGTACATAGCCAAAAAGTTCAGCCTCAATGAGTCCTTCAGGCATGGCTGCACAATTAAGCGCCATGAAAGGATTAGACGCTCTGTCGCTTTCCTGATGAATATATTGCGCCAACTGGGTTTTGCCAGTGCCGGTTTCTCCCTGAATCAGTAT
This sequence comes from Alteromonas sp. AO-Serp, assembly GCF_017849675.1. Taxonomy (NCBI): domain Bacteria; kingdom Pseudomonadati; phylum Pseudomonadota; class Gammaproteobacteria; order Alteromonadales; family Alteromonadaceae; genus Alteromonas; species Alteromonas sp. AO-Serp. Next base: position 5,403 of record NZ_JAFLMX010000088.1, on the reverse strand, counting down.
TTTCACTTTTGTCGGTGCAACGCGTCGTGCCAGGGCATAACAGGCTCTAGTCTTATTGCCTACCAGCAAGCCGGGATGGGCTTCTTTGTCAGGTAACGCGTTGTTGTACTGCTCAAATTTATTCAGAATTTGCTCAAGCTGCTCTTCAGCATGTTTGGCTCTGAGTAGTTCAGTCACATCACGTACATTCAGCACTACCTGAGTGATGCGGCCCTGAGAATCAAACATGGGATTACCGCTGACCAGAATTTTACGATCTCCCATAACCGTCTGGACTAACGTTACGGGCTGGCGCTCCTTGATAACCTCCAGGCTTACCGATTTGGAAATGACATGGTTATTGACCAGGTCACTGACATGTCGTCCGACAATTTTATGCCTTTGTAGCCCTGTAATGCGTTCATATGCATGATTTATGGTGATAGCCATGCCTTCTCCATTGGTAATGAATACGCCATCCTGGAGGGCATCAAGTACAGGTTGTAGTGATTCAAAATCCACAGACATAGTGCTACCTCACAGGCCGGAATGTTTGTTGAAGGTATTGTCGACTTCGCCTTTGAAGAAGTCTTTTCCATAAATCAGCGCGGTAAGCACAACGCCTATCGCAAAAGCCCAAGCGGCTCCTTTGATGCTGAGGATTGCGGCGATGACACCGGCGATCCCTAAATCACGCTGCGAACGCGACTCCATTACACCAATTCGGACGCTGACGAAGCCCTGAATAAGCAGAGTTAGCGCCAGGGCAACACCCAGGATTGGTTGAACCAGGCTGACAATAGGGAGCAGTAATAAGCCGGTATTGGTGCCCCAGCGAAATGAGCCGGAGCCTCCGAAAATGCTTTTCATCGCGGTTTTACCCTGCTTATAGCGCTCGACAACTACCACCTGCATCGCAGCCCATAGCGGGCCGCACATGGTGACGTCGGGTCCAAAGATACTCATAAACAGATTGCGCCCACCAAAGATCATGTGGGAACGGTTGGCATCATAATCGATGTCCTCGTCTTTTCTGATCTCATCAGCTTCTTCAAGAATGGCCTTGGTCTGCAGTACATCGCCGAACACCACGATGTAAGCCGCCAGTACCGTCGGCAGTGCTGTAAGAAACATAGTCAGAGGCGGAAGGCCAACGCCAAACACCGTGTACTCTGTCCACATCAGCATAAAGTCAGGTTGTGTGAAGCCCCACTCAATGTCTGGGAATTGTGTTTCGCCTACCAGTGGAGCGACAATAACTGCCAGCACAATAATGGGAAATATGCCCAGCTTACCGACAACTGCCCAGATCTTGTTGTGGTGACGTAGTTGCGTGAAATGACGGGAAAAGATGAGATAAAAAGCAACACCAACCGCAATGGAAATGGTGATTGGATAAGTATCGAAGCGGCCGCCTTCCTTGAACACCACCGCGATAGCAGCGATCCCCGCTCCAATAATAATGCCGGATTTGATGGCATTTGGAATCATGTGCACCACTTTTGTAGCAATGCCCGTTCGCCCCAGTATCATTACCAGCAGGCCCAGTGTCATCTGAAAGGCAATAAGCGCGTGGATACGAGCGCCCCCCGGATCAAACGCTTCAACATAGGCGATTAGCAGGGGAATGGCGGGTGTTATCCAACCCGGGATCACCGGGTCTCCAAGCAGGTGGTGAACCAGATATAACAGGCCGTTTAGCATGACAATAGCGATAGCCGCTTCAAAGGGCATACCCAACAGTTCGGTCATCAGGGGGATAGCAGCCAGATCTACTGCGCACATTAGCAGGCCCTGAAAATAATCAGGCCACTCAATTCGGTAATGCTTAAATGGCACTCGGATTTTAAACGGTCCGAGAGAGTAATAAGGCTGCTGCTCTGAGCCACCGGGGGTCGTGCTACTCATAGTTATTCTCGTTATTTATTGTTATTGGAGTTAAAACGCCTGACGGTAAATTTCTTCTATCTCATCGACAGTCAGTTTACGGGGATTATTGCGTAACAGACGCGTCACTTTACTGGCTTCAACCGCCAGCGTTTGAATGTCCTGTTCCGGAATACCAAAGTGTTTCAGGGTTGCTGGTATTTCTACGTCGCGGCAGATTTTCTCTATCGCATCCAGTACCTGTGCGACGATGTCCTCAGTGGAATGCCCCTGAATTTCTAACTTCATCGCGCTGGCAATATCAACAAAGCGCTCCCGGCTTACTTCTGCATTCGCCTTCATGACGTGCGGTAACATAACCGCGTTACTCATACCGTGAGACAGGTGATACCGGCCTCCCAGCGGATAGGCCAGAGCATGTACAGCGCCTACGCCTGCATTGCCAAAAGCGAGGCCGGCAAGCAGGCTGCCGGTCGCCATGTTTTCCCTTGCCTCCAGATCTTTTCCATTAGCAAACGCTTTGGGCAGCGCAGGGTAGATCATTGTTACCGCTTTTATTGCCAGTGCATCGGTAATCGCACTGGCGTTTACTGAGAGATAGGCTTCCAGTGCATGCACCAGCGCATCAATACCACTGGCGGCAGTGACATTGGCAGGGCAACTTACCGTCATTTCGGCAGCAACAATAGCTACATCTGGTAGCAGGTACTCACTTACAATGCCTTTTTTAAGTTGGTCTTCCGGATCTGATAAGATAGCAATATTCGTGACTTCGGAGCCTGTGCCTGCGGTGGTGGGGATCGCAATAAGCGGAATGTCTCTGGACGAGACATTATTTTCACCAAAAAGCGCTGAAATTTTCCCGTTATGTCCCATAGACACCGCTAATACTTTTGCGCTATCCATCGCACTTCCGCCGCCCACGGCGATAATGCCATCAACGTCTTTGCCACGAAGTTCTGCAACACAGTTTTCAATCACCGAAATCTCCGGCTCCGGCGGAATGTCATCGTAGACCAAAAAACTGTTCGGCTGGAGCTGATCGGTAACCAGAGATAGTCCACCGGACCGGCTCACTCCTTTATCCGTAATTACGGCTGGTCGTTTTACTCCAAGACGGGATAGCTCATCTTTCAGAGTGCTGACTGCCCCGTTACCAGTAATCAATTTTTTTGCTGATTTAAAATAAGCTATTTGCATGTTCAGTTCACTTCGCATTGTGTTGCTTTGATTTTCTGAATTGGACAACAGCAACAATCAGGCCAACTATGTTGCAGCCATGTAACACCTTTGTTTTCGAAGCTTACAGCAGTTTTACAAAAGCAAGTTTTGATGCAATTGATGACATAAAGAATCAAATGATGCAAATAGTAATCAGGCGCGAAGTTTTGTGGCCGTCAGTTTGAAGTGGCAGAAATAGTGAAATGATGTCAGAGAATGGTAATAAAGGCGCATGGCTAAAAGTTAAAAAAGAAAAAGGTGCACAATGCTAGGAGAATATATAAAGGGCGATTTCTCAAGGGGATAGAAAACGTCAGCAAACACAAGTTTATACATAAACGGGCAACACATAGCGGGCTTATTGCCACCAGCTGTACCGAGAAGAGCTCCTGATTTTTATTAAAAGTGTTTCGTCAGGAGACTATGAACTGACTTTGGTAGGCTTATTTCACAGAATTATCAAACGACGTTAAGAGTTATTGACACAAATATTCCTTTAATTTGTGTGATAAGGCTTGGCGTTTAATGGGCTTGGTAAGGTAATCGTTCATGCCTGCTTCTTTAGCAAGACTGCGGTCTTCTTTCATCGCGTTGGCTGACAATCCTATGATCGGAAGATCAGTGAAGCCTCTATCTCGAAGTTCCCGTGTGGCCTCGTACCCATCTTTCACTGGCATTTGCACATCCATCAGGATGATGGTCGTATACCGGTGAATTCATCACTTTTCTGACAGCCTGCAACCCATCTTCCGCGATATCGTTGGTCAGGCCAAGGCTGGACAGAAGTTCTCCGGTCACTACCTGATTAATATTATTGTCTTCTACCAACAGAATATGCCCTTCAAGCTCAATGTGTTCTGCCTGGCTATCGTAAACCACGGGCTCAGATTCAATCTTATTCAGCTCTTTGATAAAACGTTCAAACTGAATAGGAGAGAAGGGATGGACAAGTACGGAGCCTCGCCAACCTTTAAGTAACTTTTCCTGGATAGCGCCAACCTGTGTGGCCATCACCAGGCCAACGCGAACGTTTTGAGTCTGCAGCGTGTGTGATCTGAGATCTGTCCGAGGGTGTCCAGCGGCAAACCTGACTCTCGTATACCAATTAATTTGAGGTAGCTTCGGGACAATAGCGGCATGTCGCTGAAATATTGTATGCCCTCGGGGATGCTGGGTATCCCCTCAAGGACCCCGGTTTGATTCTGAAATACGCGCAGGGGGAACATTACTCGGAACAGACTGCCTTTTCCGGGAGTCGATTCGACTTCAAGGCGGCCTTTCATCAGTTCGGTGAGTTGTTTTACGATGGTGAGACCCAGACCAGTGCTACCATAGCGCCTGTTCGTCGATCCATCAGCTTGAGTAAATGGCTGAAAAATTCGTACTAACTGCTGATCAGACATGCCAATACCAGAGTCCTGAATCTCAATAACCAGATTAATCCGATTAGCGGCGTCGTTGCGTTGACCACGAAACACGATATTGATTTCGCCTTGTTCGGTAAACTTGACCGCGTTGGTACCAAGGTTCATTAAAACGTAAGCGATCAATATAGACCGTTGTGATTCGTTTAGTGTTTGAGGCTATCTTCGTTTAAGGAGATGCGTTCTATATCTAACCGTGCTTCACAGCCGAAGATAAAGTCCCCTTGCTCTTCTCTTATCCAGTGATCTCCAACCGCGCGGATATCATCGCTAAACTTGGTCTTCTTTCTTTTTATCAATCGTTTTACTTGAAGTTGTCCTTCTTTAGGCGCTTGAGAGAGTGCATCAAGCACCATTTTTTCATTTTTGTCTGTGTTGTGCCAAGTGTCCAGTACGATGGCATTCCACACGGTTATTATCGTCAGCATAGCATCTTCCATTTCTGACTGGCTGTAATCAGCAGGGAGTGCATTTAACACTCCTTTACCGAACTCCATAATTGTGGCTGAGATTTTAGTGTTGGGAAGTGAGTATTTTGACATCGCTGACTAACCTGTTTTGATTGTATTTTTGTTTCCAGAGCCGCGGCGTGAGGTCGATTACGTCCCTGGCCGGATGTAATGCCACGCGTTGTAATACATCCACCAGATAATGGTAGGGATTGATGCCTTGCAGGCGGCAAGTCACCATCAGGCTTTGCAGTATGCCCAGCTGTTCAGCGCCAAGTTCGGTCCAGCAGAACAAATAGTTTTTTCTCCCCATGGGAATAACACGCAGTGCCCGCTCAAGATGATTGGTGTCCATGGGTAAAGCAGGATTGCTCAGGAACACCTTGAGTTGGCATTCTCGTTCATGCGCATAATGGAGTGCCTTGGCGAAGGGAGACTTGGGG
>NZ_JAFLMX010000227.1:0-5123 GCF_017849675.1 Alteromonas sp. AO-Serp | reverse complement strand
CTTTCTTAGCTCGTAAATACTGAATTAACGACGCCGCAGCATGCTGCGCTATCTCATTAGTTGGCTGAGATGCCGTAGTTAACGGCGGAAAAGTCTGTCGGGAAAAGGGGCTGTTCTCAAACCCAGCGATTGCGAGTTCTTGAGGAACATCTACCCCCTTCATTCGTGCACCAAACAACGTACCCGCTGCAATCTCATCGTTACACGCAAATACAGCGGTAGGATGCGGCGACATGGCAAGCAGCGTTTCAGAGCTTTTTACCCCAGTTTCAAATGAGTAGGTGCCTTTGATAATTAACGACTCATCAATTGCAATACCCGCTTTTTCTAACGCCGCTTTGTAGCCGTTCAAACGCTCAATGGTGGACTTGTGAATTTCTTCACCGGCAATAAAAGCAATGTTTTTGTGACCCTGGTAGATAAGGTGCTCAGTAATATCGTATGCCGCTTTGAAGTCGTTCACCAACACGTAGGGGAGGGGCGATGGAAATAGGCCATCTCCAGATAAAATACGCACATAACTTATTTGGTTTTGATCAAGTTCCGATAAAACCGCTGGCATTTCCGACAGCGGAGGCGAAAGGATGAGGCCGGCCAATTGAGCAGTGTCTACCATGTCCACCAGCTCTTTCGCTATGTTTTTAGAGCTTGCATCGCAAGGGTGAATTAACAATTCGAAATTGTTTTTGCGACACACATCCAATATGCCTTTTTGCATATCGATAATGTAGTAGGCGTTGGGGTTGTCGTATACGTAACCCAGTACCGAAGCCCCTTTGCTTGCTAGGTCACGCGCTGCCTTATTTGGCGTGTACTTTAAGGCCTTTATCGCCTCTTCAACGCGTTGCAAGGTGTCGGGTTTTACCGTGCCTTCCTTGTTAATTACGCGCGAAACGGTCTTTATCGAAACACCCGCCATTTCGGCAACACTTTTGATGGTAGCAGCCAAATTCGATCTCACTCTAAAAATTGGTTTAATTTTCAACAATTAAGAAGCTTGTATTACTTTTTTGTTAAAAAATTAATTGCAGCCTTACATTGTGTCATGTAAGTTAACATTCAATGACAGCGTTGTCATCAAAAAGCTGTACCCCACAACAACGCCTGTCATTTTATTATTTCAATAAATGACAGCGTTGTCATTTTTGGCTGAGAGAAGGTAAATACAATGTTCAAAAACCAACAACATAAACTAACAAGAAGTGTTCGCCTCGCCATAGCTATGGGCGCATTAACAAGTATTTCAGCACCTATTGCGGTAGCACAGGAAGCAGGTGAAACTGAAATCATCGAAGTCACAGGGATCCGCGGAAGCCAAAAGGCCAACATCAATGCAAAGCGTTTTTCTAACGCCATTGTTGACGCTATCACTGCTGAAGACATTGGTAAGTTCCCCGATAAAAACGTGGCAGAAACACTTGCCCGTGTTCCGGGTATTACCATCGACCGCGATTTTGGTGAAGGGCAAGGAGTAACTACGCGGCGTTCAGCCAGACCAAAACTTGACCCTAGTGAACGGTCAAGCCGTGGGAACCGGTCAGTGGTTTGTGTTATCAGACGCAACCCGTAACTTTAACTTCGAAATTTTAGCGTCAGAAATGATTGCAGGTTTAGAAGTGTACAAGTCGTCTCAGGCAGACATCGATGAAGGCGCATTGGGCGGAACGGTAATCCTGAAAACACGTAAACCGTTCGACCTTGACGCTAATTCTGGACAAATCTCGGTAGAAGGCCAGTATGGTGATATCGCCGATTCACTTGACCCAACGCTATCTGGTTTGTACAGCTGGAAAAACGATGACGAAACCTTTGGTATTCTTTTCTCAGGCTCTTATCAAGAAAGAACGGTAGAGCGTGAAACTAACGAAGACTTCGGCTGGTTCGGCCCTAGCATTCCTCGTATCGACCCACTTATTGAAGCTCCTGTTGGCGCTTCACAAAAAGGCGCTATTCCATGGGGGATGGGCTCAGCGTTGTTTAAGCAAGATCGTGAGCGCGTTGGTTTTGATGTAACTGCCCAATGGGCACCTACCGACGACTTCGATGTGTCTGTCCACTATTTATCGTCAACGCTTAAAGCTGACAACGTAAACTCTAACTTAATTGGTATTCCGTTTCGCGGTGTGGCGTACACGGGTACTGACACCAGCCCGGGTACGGTGAGCAGCGACAACGTAGTAGAGTCGCTTAGCATGATGGGTGTAGATAACCGCCCTGAGTGGGCGCGCTTTATGGCGTATGACAACATCTTCCGCGATGGTTCTGAAATGTCTACCGAGATTGTAGATATTGAGGGGCACTACCTAATGGGTGATGGCAAGTTGCACTTCCAGTTAGGTACAACTACCGGTGAAGGCGAAAACCGAGATTTCTTTACTGAATTTTGGGCTAGCGCAAACGACCCGCGTGCAGCCATCGATTTTTACAACCCAGGTGGCGACAACCCGTATATCGATTTTACAACGGCAAGCCCATGGCTAGCTAACCCAACGGATGAAATGTGGTTGGGAGGAATATTCGACCAGCTAAATGCAACGGAAGATAAAGAAAACTATATCCAGTTTGATTACGAGCATTCAGTAGACTGGGGTGCAGTAACCGAAATCAAAACGGGTATTAAGCGTCGCGATCGTAGCTTTGCGCAATCTCGCTACAGAACTGACTTGGCCAATTTAGCGCCGGTGGGTGAAGGTAGCCTTGGCCCCGCGTCATCGTTTTGGAATGGCGACATGATTAACGTGTCTCACGACAACACCAACGGCGTGGCTGCCAGCTATTTCTTCCCTGACAAAGACAGCATGTACAACGCATTATATAGCGTAGCCGAATGTGCTGATGACACTACTATACTTTGCCGCCGTACCAATGAATTCTTAGATGAATCTTCATTTGAGATAGAAGAAGATATTACTGCACTTTACGCCATGGCGAAATTTAGTGGCGATGGTTTCAGAGGTAATGTGGGTATGCGTTACGTTGAGACCGATTCAACATCGAACGGTTACGACCTAACAACAGGCGAAGCGGTAGCGTTTGACGGTGGTTACAACGAATGGCTGCCAAGCATCAACTTGTCGTACGACTTATCTGAAGATGTGTTACTACGTATGGCGGCAGCACGCGTGCTTACTCGTCCAGCACCGTTTCAATTAGCACCTGCGGTAAACTTAACGCCTGAAACTAGCTCTGGCTCTGCTGGTAACCCGCAGCTTAACCCGCTAACTGCTAACCAATTTGAAGTGGGTGCAGAATGGTACTTTAGCGAATCGTCGGTAGCCGCGGTAACGGTGTTCAAGAAAGATATTAACGACTTTATTTTTACCAAAACCGTATCTCGTGAAATTGATGGTCAGCAAATCAATCAGCTAAGAACGCCAGAGAATGGCGGTTCAACCTCTATCGACGGTATCGAAATGCAAATTCAGCATGTGTTCGACAACGGTTTCGGTGGCTACGCTAACTACACCTACACTGATGTGGCCGACGCACAAGTAGATGAAGCGGTTGCCGTTACAGACGATGACGGCAACATCATTGGTGCTACTATCGCAACGCGCTCAGTAAGCTTTCCGAACACGTCAAAAGACTCGTTTAACGTAGGTGTGTTCTACGAAACTGATCTTTACAGCGCGCGCTTAAACTACAACTACCGCTCTGAGTACTTTATTGCCCAAGCTGAAATTGGCGATCAGTACCGCGACGAACAGTCACAGCTTGATGCGCAGGTAAGCTGGAACGTGACAGAAACTATTACACTTAAAGCTGAAGCCCTTAACCTTACCGACGAAATCTGGGAGAACTACTATGTTCGAAGCAGTGACGGTAAGCGACTTGGTGGAACGCAAAGTGCCAATGGACGCCGTTTCTTCATTGGCGCTAGCATGAAGTTCTAGTTGCTAGTATGTGAAGATAGTTCGTGTGTTCACTATCTTCACTTAGCATAGGGTAGGGCGTTTGCTTTACCCTTGTTTTACTCTGAAATTGTGATTTAAGGATGTGCGACGTGATCCGCAATTCGACGAATTTTGTCAAAGCGTGCCTGAGCTTATCGTTACTACTAGTGGGTAGCGCCTCGGCAATGGCTGAAACGCCTTCGCTACAGCAAGCCAGCTTGAATGCGCTAGGAGAAAGCCTCGATATACATTACGAAGTATTAAGTAATGTGGACGATAGTTTGTGCCGGGTACATATTCCAAAAGGCAACTGCTTTTCGTCAGAGCTTACGATAGTAACCATGGCAACCCCCATTGAAGCCTCTACGTCGCTTTACTTTAGTCATATTGCGCCTATTCGCGGGTATGACTCAAAAAATGCAATTCGCATTGAGCATATAAACGGTGACCTGCACCACCTAACGTTCGAAGAAAAGGTGAGCGCAAGTGAGCAAGTTAAGATAACGCTATCTGCGCCCTTTTGGCACGCCTCTCGCTCGGACGCAATGCCGAACTATTACTTAACTTACCCTGCTTTATCAGCGGTGGTGGTGGCCTCCACAACCCGTGTGAAAGAGCCGGGAAGTAATTTACTCATCAATCAACATACTGGCTTATGGAGCAAACAAGCCCAGTACAAACGTACTGAAAACGACAATACACCGCTTATGGACAGCGCGTATTTATACAATAAGGGCGATTCAGCGCTAATTTCAGATGATGCCCAGAATCGTGTTATTCCTAACGTAGTTCAAAGAGATGATTCTGGTAAATTTGTTGCAGCCGCTGGCATTAATATAGATAAGTCTGACCAAGACATGCTTGCTCCTGCCATTGAGCAAATGGCCTATTTCGGCCTCACTAACCAGAAAACAGGCTTACCGCTTAAGGTTATTATTCGCAGCGCTCACGATGCGAGCGCCCTTGCAAATGAACCCGCAACAATAAACTCGAAAGAAGGCTATGCGCTTAGCATAACAGAGCAAAGCGCCACGATAATTGCCAACGATAACATTGGTGCTAACTACGGTCTGTTAACGCTAATGCAAATATTTGATGCGCAGCAAGGCCGCTTTCCTATCACTGAAATTGCAGACTCGCCACGATTCGAATTTCGCGGAATGCACTTAGATATTGCTCGACACTTTCCGGGAAAAGCCGCGATTGAATCTGTTGTTCGCCAAATGTTTA
>NZ_JAFLMX010000282.1:0-8044 GCF_017849675.1 Alteromonas sp. AO-Serp | reverse complement strand
CCAAGACTCCTTCGTTTTAACCCAAGTTTAGACCCGGTAATTAAACTGGGGCTGACGGCACAAAGCGATACGTCAAGTTTAAGCGTAGCGCAAATGAAGCGATTACGTTTGTATGCCGAACAGCAAGTAAAACGAGCGCTAGAGTCAGTAGAGGGTGTGGCAGCCGTGCGCGTTGGCGGTGGTTTAGAAAACGAAATACACATTCTTATCGACCAGCAGAAAGCCAGTCAGCTGTCTATTCCCATTACCCGAATTATTGACCGGGTCAGTGCCGAAAACATTAACGCGGCCGGCGGTCGAATTGATAACGCAGCCCAGGCGTTTTTGGTCAGAACCCTGAATCAGTTTGAAACACTGAGCGATATCGAAAACCTTTTCATTGGGCGTTTTGAAGGCAGAAACATTCAACTTAAAGACGTGGCAACGGTTGAGAGTGCTTATAAAGATCGTGATGTGGTAACGCGCTTTAACGGCAATGAAGGCATTGAAATTGCCATTTATAAAGAAGGCGATGCTAATGCCGTTAACGTTGCGCAAAAAGTGGCTAGCCGGTTAAATGAGGTCAACAACAACTTGCCTTCTAACTACACGCTTAGCGAAATTTATGACCAAAGCGTGTTCATTAAGCAAGCTATAGATAACGTAAAATCAGCGGCATTGATGGGCGGTATTTTAGCCATGTTGGTGCTGTACCTTTTTCTTAAAGATTTCTGGGCTACCGTTATTATCTCGGTTTCTATTCCGGTATCAGTAATTGCCACCTTTAATCTAATGTATGCCAACGACATAAGCTTAAACATGATGAGCTTAGGTGGTATCGCGCTGGCTGTTGGATTATTAGTAGATAACAGCATTGTTGTGCTTGAAAATATCGATCGCCATAAAAAATTAAAAGTGGCTGGGAGTGATAACGCTACAGCTAATGAAAAAACGACGGCAGAAGCCACAGACACTGATGCATCTGCCGCCAGCGAAGGAACAAAAGAAGTCTCTGGCGCAATTGTGGCTTCGACACTGACCACTATGGCCGTGTTTGTGCCGCTAATATTTGTAGAAGGTATTGCAGGTCAGCTGTTTAAAGATCAAGCGTTAACCGTGTCGTTCGCTTTAGCTGCATCGCTTGTTGTTGCGCTCACACTTATCCCTGCGATGGCACATAAGAAGAAAAAGCAACAGCTAGATCACGAAGATGTGTTCACTACACCAGCGCCTACCCCTCCTACGTCAACGTTTGGCAAAGTTATGTATTACGTTACCCTGCCAATTCGTTGGGCATTCAGACTTATCTTTGTATTTTTACCTGCAGCCTTGGTCACCTTGGTGATAGGTGCATGGCATATCGTCAGCAAGTTATTAAGCGTTGCCTTTAAACCACTTATCTGGGTATTTAACAAAGGGTTTGACCTTCTCGCTTCTGCTTATGAAAAACTGCTGCGCGTAAGTCTTAAAGCCAAAGCGCTGGTGTTAGCTACTGCCTTTATTCTTGCTGCTGGCGCGATAATGCTTGTACCAAAACTAGGTATGGAACTTATTCCTACCCTGTCACAAGGAGAATTTTCGGTAGAAGTGACCCTTCCTGCGGGCTCGCCACTGGCGCGTACCGACGCTATTATCAGCGAGCTTGCTGCGGTTGCAGTAAATAACAATGATGGCGGCGAAACCAAGGTGCTTCGCACCTATGCCATGTCTGGTACGGGTAGCCTTATAAGCGCCGCGCCTAATCAGGGTGGCGATCATTGGGGCCGCTTAAACATTGTCATGCAGCCTTCGGCGACAGCTGGCGATATGGACGCGGTAAAGCGTGCGCTTCGTGATTACCTAGCCTTTAAACCTCAGGTTCAGGCAACGTTTTCAGAGCCTGAGCTATTTAGCTTTGCATCGCCTATTCAAATTGAAATTGCGGGTTACGACCTAAATCAGTTACAGCAGTATGGCGACGCCATTGCGACCAAGCTAGCCAGTTTTAGTAATTTTGCAGACGTAACGACCAGCATTCGTGACGGAAGCCCAGAGCTTAAAATAGCCTTCCATCACGCCAAACTTGCTCGCCTTGAGCTTGATGCATCAACCGTTTCTCAGCTTATTGCAGCCAAAGTAGGTGGCCGTGTCGCTACACAGTACAGTGTTGAAGACAGAAAGGTGGATGTGCTAGTAAGAACGCAAGAAAACCAGCGAGATGACATCGCCAGCGTGCGTGCCATTGTTGTTAATCCAGGCTCTGCACAACCTATTCCATTAAGTGCCGTGGCAGACGTTTACATGAGTGTAGGTCCTAGCGAGATCACCCGCGTTGGACAGCAGCGTGTAGCGCTGGTATCTGCGAATTTAGCTAAGGGTAAGCTTGATGAAGCAGTTGCCGTTGCCAATAAAGTCATTGATGAAACCCAACTTCCTCTATCTTTAAGTGCAACATTAACTGGACAAAGTGAAGACATGCAAAGCAGCTTCCGTTCGCTACAGTTTGCCCTAGCACTTGCGGTGTTCATGGTGTATTTGGTTATGGCGTCACAGTTCGAGTCGCTGCTGCACCCTCTGCTTATTTTGTTCGCAGTGCCGCTAGCCGGTGCAGGTTCCGTGTATGGATTGTGGCTTACCAATACGCCGCTAAACGTGGTGGTATTTATCGGTTTGATTATGCTGTGCGGTATTGTAGTGAACAACGCTATTGTATTAGTTGACCGTATAAATCAGTTACGCCGTCAAGGAGTAGATAAAGACACCGCTATTCTAGATGCTGCAAAGACCCGCCTGCGCCCCATTGTGATGACTACACTTACTACGGTGTTGGGTCTATTGCCTATGGCGTTTGGTTTTGGTGAAGGTGCTGAAATTCGCACGCCAATGGCCATCACTGTTATTTACGGCCTTCTGTTTGCAAGCTTGCTCACCCTCATTTTACTGCCAGTGCTTTACAGCCTGTTCGACGTGAAGAAAAACGTTGCGCAGAAAACGTCTGTTAACACTAATGCGGGCTTTGGTGACGAAGGAGCAATGTCGAAAGGAGGTGTACTATGAGTACACCTTCTCACAACGCTAATAACAGTTCTGAAACCCACACTGACAAGCGCCAAACACGTGACCCGAATCAACGCGAGACAGACATAGCTTCACAGCCGCACCTTTCAAAAATTGCAGGTATAGGCGCCTCGCTTGCACGCTTTGCGTTAAATAAGCCCGTTACGATCGGAATGCTGTTTTTGTCTATGTTGCTGTTCGGCATTGTATCTGGCCGCTTATTGCCTTTAGAGAAATTCCCTGGGATTGATATTCCAGAAATGGTAGTGCAAATCCCCTACCCTGATGCAACGCCAGTTGAGATTGAAACCATGATCACCCGCCCGGTTGAAGAGGCCGTTGCTACCATGTCGGGGATAAAGCGATTAAGGGCACGGTCGTACGACAATATGGCTGAGGTCATTGTAGAGTTCGATTGGGATGAAAACCTTAAAGCCAAAAGTATTGAAGCGCGGGAGAAGATTGACGCTATTCGCCACGAACTTCCTGACGATATAGAGCGGATCATGGTGTATAAATTTAACACCAACGATATGCCTATATTCCAGCTGCGTGTATCGAGCGACCGCGACTTATCAAATGCTTACGACTTGCTTGAACGTAACCTTAAGCGACCGCTAGAGCGTGTTCCGGGTGTATCGAAAGTTGAGCTATACGGCACCATGAAGCGTCAAATTACTATTCGCTTAGATCCTAAGAAAATGGCGGCCTACCAAATAGACGGTACACGCTTAGAGCAGCAGCTTCAAAACGCCAACTTCTCGCTAACCGCGGGCTATATGTACAATAACGGTGAAAAAATTCTGGTTAACCCAACTGGCGAATTTACCGATGTAAACGACTTTAAAAATATGTGGGTTACCCGCAGCGTTCGCTTGTCTGATATTGCCAGCGTGACTTACGAGCTTCCTCAACGCAATGAAGGACGTCATTTAGATCGCACCTTTGCGGTAGGCTTTAACGTATTTCGCGAATCGGGCAGCAATCTTGTAGAAGTTTCCGACGCGGTAATGAAGGTTATCGAAAAAGCCAAGGAAGACCCTGAGTTTACAGGCATTAGTTTATTTGTAATGGACGACACCGCGAAAAGCGTGACTTCGTCGCTGAGCGATTTGCTAAACGCAGGCCTTTTAGGTGCGTTACTTTCAGTTATTGTGCTGTACTTATTTTTGCGCCAGCTTACCACCACCTTAATCGTCGTGCTTTCAGTGCCATTCTCAATTTGTATTACCTTAGGTGTGATGTATCTATTAGGTTATACACTCAACATCTTATCGTTAATGGGCCTCATGCTAGCGGTAGGTATGCTGGTAGACAACGCCGTGGTGATCACTGAAAGCGTATTTCAAGAACGCCAACAAGAAGGAGACATTAAGCGAGCCACCCAGATTGGTGTAAACAAAGTCAGTCTTGCGGTCATTGCCGGAACAGCAACCACGGCAATAGTGTTTTTACCTAATATTATTGGGGTAAAAATAGACGTGACTATTTTCTTAGAGCACGTTGCTGTGGCTATCTGTATATCTCTGTTCGCGTCGCTTTTCATTGCTAAAACACTTATTCCCTTGCTGACAACTAAGGTAAAGATCCCTGTTGTAAAAACGCCTAAAACACCGTCCTACATAAAAGGCTATGGTCGTGCGCTTAACTGGATGTTGAAACACCAGGGTGCAACTTGTGTTATTGCTCTGCTTATTCTCGCGTCGACCTTTGTGCCTATGCAGGTGGTAACGTCTGACGATGAGGGTAACGACAACCAAGAGCGCATTTGGCTTAATTACCATGTGACACAAAACTTCACCTTAGATGAAGTGGAAAAAACCGTAAATAAAATGGAAGCATATCTTTATGAAAACCAAGAACGCTTTCATATTAAGCAGGTGTATACCTATTTTACTGCCGGCCATGCAGTAAGCGGTATCACGCTTAATGACGAGTTGCCCGTAAGTGTGGGTAAAATTAAGGAGGATATTCGCGAAAACATGCCTTCATTCGTGCGTGCTCGCCCCTCTTTCCAGTGGGATAGCGGCAACGGTGGTGGCGTGAGAGTAACGCTGTTGGGCGAGTCTTCAGAAACCTTGCTCACTATTTCAGAGCAAATCATTCCTATTCTTTCCACCATAGATGGGTTGGAAGATGTAAAAGCCGACACGGGATCTACCCGCGATGAGGTTCAAATACGCATAGACAGAGAGAAAGCAAATCGCTTCGGCATACAAGTAAACGATGTGGCTAAACTTATCTCTACGGCACTACGCGGAAGTAATTTACGTACATTCCGCTATGGTGACGCCGGAGAAGTGGCGGTGCAGCTTAAGTTTGGCAGCGATATTCAAGCCTCGCTAAGCGAACTTAAGAACATCAATATTGGGTTTACGCAGGGTCAATCGGTAACGCTGAACATGATTGCAGATTTCTCTGTGGTGCCACAGCTTTCGCAAATTAACCGCAACTATCGTCAAACAGCGCTAGCTATTGGTGCAAACTTAGAGGGTGAAACCACCACCGAACAAGCTCGTGAGCGCATAGAAAAAGCATTAGCTAATATCGAATTGCCGACAGGCTATAAGTGGACGCTAGACGGCAGCTTCTCTCGCCAGGATGAAGCCAATGCCGTAATGCAAATGAATATGCTATTAGCGCTTTGCATGATATACGTTGTGATGGCCGCGCTGTTTGAATCGCTAATTCTTCCAACATCTGTAATTACGTCACTACTGTTTTCCTTTACAGGTGTTTTTTGGGCATTCATGGTTACAGGCACATCTATGTCTATCATGGGGATGATTGGCATGCTGATTCTGATGGGTATTGTGGTTAACAATGGCATCGTATTGGTAGACAGAATTAATCAGCTAATTAATGAAGGCTTGTCGCTGTATGACGCAGTGATTGAAGGATGTATGACACGGATCAGGCCTATTCTGATGACAGTAGCCACTACAGTTCTAGGGCTTATTCCACTTGCGATGGGGAGTACTCGAATTGGTGGCGACGGTCCTCCCTACTCGCCAATGGCCATTGCAATCATTGGTGGGCTGGTGTTCTCAACACTAACCAGCTTGTTCTTAGTACCACTTGCTTACGTGTTGCTACTAAAGCTTAGGTTTAAAACGCAACGTTTGTTTAAAACCAGTAAAGCGCGTGTAGCCACGTATATTAAAATCGCTAATTAAGGCGCATTTTAAAGCAAAAAGTAAGACAAAAAGCGGGTCTAGTTTTCACCATTTACGTCAACGTGATTGACGATGAGTGCAAGCTAGCCCGCTTTTTCTGGATTTATCGTTACCGCAATCAACGCCTTAGCTACGCGACGTTAAGTATTCATGTACGGCATCAGCGTGACGCTCAACTGAAAACTCAATTAGACTACTGCCATTGCACGTCAACCCTTCTTCAGACGTTACCATACGCAACACTTCACGCTGACTAGCACCAATGCGTCCTACGTTACGTGAAAGACTAGAGCGAAGTACTCTAACGTCATCATTTATCACAGCTTTACAAAACCCTGCGAATTGGGTTTCGCCTACAAAGCGTATGTCTTTTTGCGGTGCTGCGGCAGTTGCGTTAACGCTAAATGCTGCGGTTGCAGTTACAGCTAGCACTTTTACCGCGTTGGCTAGTTTCGATTTAACTGGTTTCATGTTTAATTCCTCAATGTGTAGATAAAGGCTTTAATCAAGTTTGTGGCAAACTCTTAGTTTTTGGTTGAACAAAGCTGAACAATCAACAATTCGCTCAACGCCCTTTACTTATGCATCAAGAATTAAAACTTTTCTGTTGAATGATTGTGTAATGGGGGTAAATACGCAGTAAATCTGTTTGTTACACCCTTGTTATCGGCTTAAACCATTGTTTTATAAAGACTAATCTAAATTATATATTACTAATGTATCTAGCAACGACACTTGAAGAAAGAAAGAAGTATAAAACTTAAATACAAAAAGGCCCCTTTAGGGGCCTTAAAAATGTAATTTTAACAAAATATATAATGATAAAGCGCATTTAATAAGCAGAAGCACTCGCCCTTTCCGTAATTAAATTACAGAAAGCGCAGCCGACTACTCATATTTGCGTTCACGCTTAGTTTCAATGGCATCAATGTAAGCATGCCATGACGCGTAGCCGATAATAGGCATCAACACGATAAAACCAATAAACCCGGTTACGTAACCAATCGCAACGGTGGTAAAGATGATCGCCCCCCAAATAAGCATGGGCACCTTATTAAGCCATACTGCGTTAACGCTGGTTAATACGGCGGTAGCAAGGTCAACTTTGCGTTCCATCAAAATAGGTTGGGTAAACGCCGTAATAAAAAGCATAGCCAATGTAAAACCCGCACCAACAATTGTGCCTAGCGCTAAAAACGGTAACAAGCTTTCTAAGTCGTTTTCTATATAAGGCGGATAAAGCGCGTGGATTAGCGATGCGACACGTAACCAAAATATCATCATCACCATTAGCAGTATGGCAAAGCCCCACTCGTTAAATGCATTTCGGCGCATTGCGCGTAAAGAGTGGCGTAGCGTGGGCTTGTGGCCTTTTTCCATTTCCCAGCTCACATCATAAAGACCAGCAGCCAGAAATGGACCTACCAACATAAAGCAAACAATAGCGGGTAAAATAACTAAGTGCCAACCTGTCATTTCAACCAAATACATAATGAACCACGGAATAACCGCGAAAAGTACGCCATAAAATAAAGTAAGCCCCGGGGCACGCATGGCGTCTCTTAATGCTAACGACAACCACTTTATAGGGTCGCCAACGTCTAACTCTTTACAGGGAATAACGCGAGCTATACCGCTTTGCGTGATTGCATTCTCTGGTGTTTCTTTGAAATGGTGCGACATATTCTTATCACCTCTGCTTGTTAGCCTGTTTGTTACTAACGCGTTTTTTATACACGCCTTACTACTACGATAGGCGCTGAATGAAAAGTTCACAAGCTATTAACATAAATTTTATACTTAAGTGACATTTAGAATGTATATCTCGCAATGCGCTCAATAAATAACCAGTT
>NZ_JAFLMX010000134.1:0-1409 GCF_017849675.1 Alteromonas sp. AO-Serp | reverse complement strand
AGATGTGTATAAGTGTCAGCATCTGAAGTCACTAAGCTTAAGCTTGTAGGAAAAGCAAAGCTTGCCAACACGGCGGTGAGCGCGGCCAGTAGTGTGCCCATCAAATAAAGCACAAGCACGGGTTTGATAAAGGTTTGCTCGTTTTGCTTATGGTTGGCAATGGATGCCATGACCAAAACAAAAACCAATAAAGGAGCTATTGCTTTTAAGGCTTTTACAAATAAGTTACCCAATAGCCCTGCTGATTGAGCAGCTGAAGGTGAAAAACTCGCTATCGCAATACCGCATACGATACCAATGATAATTTGCAGTACCAAACTGCCATTCATGTAGCGCTGAAACAGGCTGGGGCGTGACGTTGAATCCATAAATGTTGGTCCATTATTATTTTGACGACGCACCATAAAGGATAACGTTACACAAATGAACCTGTTTGGTCTTAGTTACTCGCAAATAACCGTATGCTTGCCGTTTATGAGGGTTTACATGCCTTCAAGTATCTTTTGCGTATAAGACGTCCACTGATAAAGAGGAAGCTCTCCATCAATATAATAGTCTGGCTGAATGCCTACCCCATCAATGGCCATGTGGGGAATACGCAAACTTTTGGTTAAACTGTAATGCAAGGTAAAAACACCGCTCGGCGAATCAGTTTGATACATGTTAGAAATATCGAGTACACCTGCGGTGGTTTGCCCAAACAACTTTACTTTTTTGCTTTGTTTAGCCGCCAGTAAGAACTGCTCAGCGGTGCTGCCATTACTTGAATCAACAAGTACGCCAATATTCTTCGGCAGGGGTTCAATTTTATCGAAAGTCTCCACCGTTACGTCTTCATCAATATTGATGTAGCTGCCGATGTGTTGATTAAGAATGTCGTACCCGTCTTTTGCCCATTGCTTTTCTTCTTCACTAAAATGAGGGTTTTCCAAAAAGCCAAGCATTCTAGAGTTGTTAAGCTCGGTAGATAGGTATTCCATGCCTACAGTGCGAATAGGGTTGGTGTATAAAATAGGGAGTAAAGACGCATAGCTTACGTCACTACCACCACCGTTTCCTCGTATGTCGATAATGAGGTTTTCAGTTTTCAAAATCGTATCCAGATGCTTAGCGATAACAGCGTCAATGTCTTTTTTGAAGACATGATCGAAAGCCGGTATGCGAACTAATACTGTGTTCTCTGAAATTTTTTCGAATAGAGGAGCTTTTGTACTAAGCAGGCGCACATAGCGTGTTATTTCAGGCGACGATTCTTGTCGCGGTTCCTTTCGCGACATAACGATAAAGCTATTGCCCAACACCACTTCATTGTTACCCAAGAGTGTCATGGTATCGATTTGTCGGGCGGAGTGATCGCCCATAAAAAACGTCACTTTTGCAGTATTGTTGTCTTCAGGGTCATTAACGAT